>QHVD01000416.1 GCA_003222235.1 Gemmatimonadota bacterium
AGGGTCGGCCAACCCTCGGAAGGCTTCTTCTCGCTTGTTTTGAGACGCCGCGCACGTAGCGAAGGATACGCAGCCGGGATCCTGGACAAGGTCCTCGTCTCGGGGGTTCTGGGTCGGAAGCCGGGTAACATAACCCCCACTGCGTCACACAATTCGTCACAAGAGCTCGGCTCGGAGGTACAGAGTAGAATCGGATCAGGTACTTGGAAGGCAGGAGGCCCAGGACTAAAAATCCTGTGCTCGTTCCCGAGAGACCTGCCGTCGAGTCCGCTAGTGGGCACCCCGCGGCGCCGGCCTTACAGGAGCTTCTCCACGGTGATTGGCAGATCTCGCACTTGCTTGCCGGTGGCGTGAGACACGGCGTTGTCGATTGCGCAACACCGGCATTGCCTCGAGCCGGTCCACAGGCAGTTCCTTCCAGCGAATACCCTTAGGCTTGGCGAACGCCGTTCGCGTGCGGATCACGCGCTCTGGCGTCACCACGAGGTCGACCGGCACATCGTGCGGTGTCATCGGAATGTCATCGTTCAAAACCTGAAGGGCGTGCACCGTGGTGAGAACCGTCGTCCGCGCGTTCACGGCTCGTGCTTCGCGGGCGAGCGCGAATTCCAAATCGCTGTAACCGCCGCCCTTGCCCACGCGAGCGCCACGTGCGTTCACGGCTACGCTACCCGCAACGATGAGATCGATGGACCCCAGCTCCTCCGGCGTGACCGGCTCGCCCAACCGTGCGGCACCTTTGATGGTCGCGGCCTGAGTCAGTCGTCTGCCGAGGCGCGCGGGATCGAGGCGCAGAAAACAACGCTCGTCAGCAAGGCGCGGCACCGCCATGAACACGATCTTGCCTTCCCGTAGCGCGCGCAGGCGCAGAGCCCGCTGAGGTGCGTCAGGATTGCATTTGAGCCGTCGGGCACGCTGCCACTCGGGGAGTGCCGCCGCGCGGGCAGCCGCCTGCTCGGCACCCTGGAAGTTCGGAATACGACCGGCCACCGGGAACGGAAAGCGTGTCACATGCCGGCGCTCGAGCAACTTCCAGATGCGCTTGCGTAGCGTCTGCTTATCGGGGCGGGACATGACCTCACCATTGAGGGCGGCGCGTTCACGTTAAGTGCGAAGGGGCGGCCGGGTGCGTGACTCCAGAGTATCAACACCATTTCGAGTCTTGACAACCCAGAATGAGCGAGAGAGCTTCTAGGCAACTGGAAGCAAGGGTGACGAGGCTGACGGGCCGAGTCGGAAAGGAGAATGTTTTATGAGCTCGACCACGCGTGTCGCCACAGTGTTGACACTCGTCGCTGGGTTACTGATCAGTTGCAGCACGGCGCCGTCGACCCCGGGGGACCGGGACGTGCTGCTCCAGCAGGCAACCACCACGATGACTGAGATGAGCCGGGAAGATCCCGGGCTGGACGAGTTGACCAAAAAGGGCTATGGCTACGCCTTGTTCCCGGAGGTCGCCAAGGGCGGGCTCATCTTTGGCGGTGGCTATGGACGTGGCGTCGTGTACGAGCAGGGTCAACACATCGGCTACGCCGACCTGAGCCAGGCGTCGTTCGGGCTCCAAGTCGGAGGCCAGACCTACAGCGAGCTCATCGTATTCGAGAACAAGGCGGCCCTGGAGCGCCTCAAGCAGGGCCGGGTCGAGCTGGCGGCCGACGCCTCGGCCGTCATACTCAAAACTGGAGCTGCCGCGAACGCCCGCTTCTTCGATGGGTTCGCGGTCTTCGTAAAGCCGATCGGCGGCGCGATGGCGGAAGCGTCAATCGGCGGCCAACAAGTGACGTACGTGCCGAAGTGATGGACAGCCCCTTTCACCGCCGACCCTGTCAGGGGCCGAAGGTAAACACACACACTTGCAGCCCGGGATCGCTGGCGACCAGGGTCAGAGCGTGGTCCCATCTGTGCGCTCGAAGTGGGCTGCGAGCTCCGTCCCGGCATTCGCTGGGCGACGGAGCCGGTGCTGGCCGCGCGGCGCGGCGAAGTGCCGGACAACGTCTATAACCACAAAGTGATTCCGCGGTGGGAACGCCGCTTCGGCGGCAAGAGGCTGCGAAGGAGAACTGACACGGCTGCGTACATCATCGTGGACATCGACATTCACGACGTCGAGGGAATGAAGGAATACCCCGAGCGCGTGCCCTCGCCACTCTATCTTGCGCTGACCTCAAAAGCCATCACGCAGCTGCTCAAGGAACACGGCGCACGCTGATCTCCGTTCGCGCCGACTCACGGCAGTGCGTGGTCTACGCGGACGCGACGGCGTAGAGCGGCCACTCCCCTGGAACGCCCT
>QHVD01000475.1 GCA_003222235.1 Gemmatimonadota bacterium
TGACTTCTTCGGGGATGGACTTGCAGAAGAGATCGCGAGCCAGCTCGGGCAGGTCCATGATCTCAAGGTGATCGCGCACACCTCGGCACTGCAGTTCAAAGGCCGGCCCGATCCGCCGCGGGCTATCGGTGAGGCGTTGGGAGTGACGACTCTACTGGAGGGCAGCGTACTGGTGGCCGGAGCGCGCCTTCGCGTGACGGCCCGGCTTGTGAGTGCACCGACCGGGGAGCAGATCTGGGCCGACGAGTATGAACGCGATCGTCGGGACGTTTTCGCGATCCAGCGTGACATCGCCGAGCGCATCGTCGGATCGCTGCGCGCGACGTTATCGCCCGAGGAGCGAACGCGGCTCGCGCGCCAGCCGACGGCCGACGCTGAGGCGCACAACCTGTACCTCCTGGGCCGCTATTACTTCGGAAAGGGTACGTTCAGCGGGAGGCGGCGGAGCGTCGAATACTTCGAACAAGCGATCAAGCGGGACTCCCTGTTCGCTCCCGCGTACGCGGCCCTGGCCGACGCCCTGGTGTTCCTGGCGTACTTGGGTCAGGCGCGACCGCGCGAGGTGCTCCCGCAGGCGCGCGCGGATGCCCGGAGGGCGATTCAGATCGACAGTACGTTTGGTGACGCCTATGCGTCCCTCGGTGTCATCACGGCCGCGTACGACTGGGACTGGAAAGCGGCCGAGGCCTTGTTCCGCCGGGCCCTGACGCTAAGCCCAAACTCGGTCTACGCCCACATGTGGTACTCCTTCTTCGTGCTGTCCCCACTGGGGAGGCATGACGACGCGCTCGCGGAAATGCGGCGAGCTCTCGACCTCGACCCGGTGTCGCTCGAAGTGCGTTACCACCTTGGCGTCGCGAATTACATGGCCCGTCGCTACGACTCGGCGATTGCCGAGTACCGGCGGGCCCTCGACCTCGACCAGACCTACGCGCCGGCCCGGGACGGCCTTGGCTTCTCGTACGCGGCCATCGGGCGCTTCGACGACGCCGTGTCGGAGATGCGGCGAGCGGTTGCCGATTCGACGGTGACGAGCGATGCTGTCCTGGGCTACGTGTACGCCCTCGCTGGTCGCCACACCGAGGCCCGCGCCATCCTGCGGGCCCTCACCGACCGGGCGCGGCATCAATACGTCATCCCGATGGACTTCTCGCTCCTTTACACCGGACTGGGCGAACCTGACGCTGCATTCCCATGGCTGAGCAGAGCGTACGACGAGAGACTCCCCTTACTCGTCGGATGGGTCAACGCCCCGCCTAACGATCGCTTGCGCAACGACCCGCGCTTCACCGCGCTCGTCCGAGACCTCGGTTTGGACGCCCGAGGCTCGATGCGGTGAGCGCTTCTTGCGTCCGTAGCGGATCGGATCCGACCGCCTGATGCACGTACAGGGGGGCGGCGTAGGGAAGGAAAGAGCCCCACACCGCAACGAAGTGTGAGGCTTGACCTCAAGGGGTTCACCGCCGCCCCACCTCCGCTACCCAGATGTCGCTTTGCAGGTCGCCGAGCGTGAAATAGTAGCGATCCCTGCTCACGAAGAACCCGTAGCGGTGCCACGGACGCGTGGGATCGTCGAAGCGGACCGCGACGCGCGGTGCGCCGCCCGTCACCGGGACGGCGCTCACGCCGTGCACGCCGGCCGAGTCCGCCGTGAGGTAGTAGATCAGCCGGCTGTCGGAGGACCACTGCGGCGGAGCCCACTGCGCAGTGAACGTCGGGCTGGGCGCAGGCGCGAGGAGCCTGCCCGGCCCGCCTGTGGCGGCGAGGACGACGAGCCCTGGCCGACAGATGCACGCAATCAGGCGCCCGTCGGGCGACCAGTCCCCGATACCGCACTGAGTAGTGTCCGGCCCGATCACCACCGGCAGACGCCGCGGCGCCGACCACCTACGGTCCGCCTGGCGGGTGACGACGTCCCACGTCGGGTTGCTGGTGGCCATGTTCGCGAGCAGCAGCAGGCGTCGGCCATCGGGCGACCACTGTGCGCCGCTGAGGTCGTCCGGTCCGGTCGCGACCTGCACCGGTGTTCCACCCTCTGCGGGCAACACGAACACGCGCCGCAGCCCCTCGCGGAAAGAGTGGTATGAGATCTCCCGGCCGTCGGGCGACCATCTGGGAAAGAACGCCCCCGCCGACTCGCTGGTGACCTGCTCCGGCTCGCCCCCGGCCAGGCGGACGCGGTAGATCTGTTGCACGCCGCTCCGGTCGGAGTCGAACGCCAGCCACTCGCCGTCGGGGGAGAGGGCGACCGTCTCGATCGTCTGGTTGCCCAGGGTCAAGGGCACCGCTCTCGCGATCGAGACCGCCTCCGCCCCGGGGGCGGGAAGGGGGAGCGACCAGACGTTCGACCGTTCCGCGAACACCGCGTAGGCGAGACGCGTGCCGTCCGCCGAGACACTGATGCCGCGGGCGCCGAGCCCGGTCGTGAGCCGCACCGGGGACCCGCGGGGCCGACCCGAGCCGGTCAGGGCGACCTGATAGACGTCTGGGCCGCCGTCGCGGGTCGAGATGTAGAGCAACCCGATTGCGCCGGGCGCCCACGCAGGACTGACGTTGAGCGACTGGTCGTCCGTTACGCGTATCGGTGCGCCGGCTTCCGCCGACACGACCCAGATGCTGCTGGCGGCGATGTTCCCGAGGGTCGCCGTGGTGACGAAGCCGACGTTGCCCACGACGTAGGCAATGCGGCGACCGTCCGGCGACCAAGCTGGAGAGTGGAGCTCCTT
>QHVD01000111.1 GCA_003222235.1 Gemmatimonadota bacterium
TGGATGCTGCCGATGTTTCACTGCAACGGATGGACTTTCCCCTGGGCGCTGGCCGCCGTCGGCGCCCGGAGTATCTGCCTCCCCCGAATCGACCCGGCAGCCGCCTGGCGGCTGCTCGATGAGGGCGTCACCCACTTCTGTGCCGCGCCCACCGTCTTGATCACGCTGGCGAACGCCGCCGCCGCGCACCGGCTCGAGCGGCCTGTGCGTCTCTTCACGGCGGGGGCGCCTCCCTCTCCAACGTTGATCGCTCGCATGACGGAGCTGAACTTCGAGATCGATCATGTCTACGGCCTGACCGAAACCTACGGACCGTTCACGATCAACGTGCCACACCCGAACCTCGCGGACCTGTCGCCGGATGAGCGGGCGCGATTCAAGGCCCGCCAGGGCTTCCCCAACGTTTGCGCGGGCGAGGTCCGGGTCGTCGATCAAGAGATGCGGGACGTCCCCGCCGACGGACGCACCATGGGCGAGGTCGTGATGCGTGGCAACGTCGTGATGACCGGGTACTTCGCAGACCAGGAGGCGACCGACTGCGCCTTCGCTGGCGGGTGGTTCCATAGTGGCGATCTCGCGGTTCGCCACACCGACGGCTCCATCGAGCTGCGCGACCGGAAGAAGGACATCATCATCTCCGGCGGTGAAAACATCAGCACGATCGAGGTGGAGCAGGCGATCGCGTCACATCCGGCCGTCATGGAATGCGCGGTGATCGCCGTACCCGACGACACCTGGGGTGAGGTTCCCAAGGCCTTTGTCACCTTGAACCCCGACGCGACGGCGTCGGAGGCGCAGATCATCGAGCACTGCCGTTCTCGGATGGCGCACTTCAAGGCTCCCAAGTTTGTCGAATTTGGTACGTTGCCAAAGACCTCGACCGGCAAGGTCCAGAAGTACGTGCTCCGCGAGCGAGAGTGGCAGGGACGCGAGAAACGGATCAACTAGTGGCTTCGCCGCCCGATCATTTGTTGCTCACGAGCGCAAGCGTCCCGTCGATTACGACCCCGACATCCTGGGCAAAGACCTTGTTATCCCTCGAGCCGTCCAGCGGGTCGGACTCACGGACCCGAATAGTCTTCGTGAACGTGCCGGCAGGCGTCGAGACCCGTCCACCGCCGAGAATGGCGCCTTGATCCTGCGCGATGCCGGGCGCTCCCTCCATCTGGAACTTCACACCGGCGCGCGGGCGGGCGGGCATTATGATTCCCGGTTGATTCCCAGCATCATCGGCACGCCAGGAACCCTCGTGGGAGACAATGGTCCCGCCCTCATAGATGTCGAGATGTTCGCCGAAGTAGCAAACGGTCCCATCGCTGGCTTCGACGAAGAAGTTTCGCGAGTCTTCCACTAACACCCCGTCCGCGGACTCCAGCTCCTGGACGACGTGCGTGCTGACCCCTGCCACCGTCTCCGTCACGTCGAGGACTGTGATTCGCAGTTCAATGGCTGCGCCGCCTTCCTCGCCCTGGAGAACCCACTCGCGGCCGACGTCGAGCGGAAAATACGGATTGCTGGATGCCAGCGTGAATCCGCCCCGGTCGGGCGCGCAAAGAGCGAGATCCAGCGGCGCCTGGAATACGATCGCTTCCGCCAGACTCACAGGCAGAGTGTCGTGGCATGCTTGGAGCAGTGCAAGGTCGCATACGGCCGCCAGGCCGAAAATCGCGGTTCGGATGATCACAAGTCGCTCCTTGCCGAGGTGAGAGCGGTGGCGCCCATGGACTCTTCGCCGCCGAAGCGTTGTTCCGGACTGCAACTCAACATCGAACTCAATCTGCAGGCGGTGAGGTCAGTCACCGATCTCTCGGCTAGTAATCGATTGTGAAGACCGGCTTGGGCTACGCTTGTGCGACTGCGCGTCTTGCGGATGAGCCTGAGAGATCAGGCCCCGAGCCCCCGCCAGATCACCGGCTTGATCTCCCCCGACCGCTCCTCGGCGAACCGCTGCGCCGCCTCGAGCTGCGCCTCGTACTCCGGCCGCCACTCGGCGGGCATGTTGGCGCGGAAGTAGGCCGCGGTCATCAGCGCGCTCTTGGGGCGGTTCGCCCGCCCGTAGCCGACCTCCGATACCTGCCCCAGGAAGCAGGTCGAGCTGCCCGTGTCCATCACGTTGATCACCTCGCACTCGAGGTGGGCGTAGCACTCGTCCAGCACCGGCGCGCCGAGCCTGCCGACGTGGTGGGGGATGCGGGCCAGCTTGTCGCGGGTACGTCCACTCGCGAATCCGAGCTGGTGAATCAGCTCGAACTGATCGGCCCCGAGCAGGTGCATCACGAACCGGCCCGTCTCGAAGATCATGTCGTGGCTGTAGTTGAACTTGTGGATGTAGACCGAGACCCGCGGGATGGTCGGCACGATCGAGGCGCGAACCGCACTGTCGGAGATCATCCCGTTGCGCTTGCCGTCGCGCTCGGACGTGATCGCGACCACGGGAGACGTGAGGTTGCGGAGCAGCTGGTAGATCTCGTCGGGCCGCATCGGGGTCTCCCACACGTGAGAGTGCGCCGAAGCTATCATTATACATGGCATATACGCCCCCTCTGCCCGACCGCTTCCGCGAGCACCTCGCACGGGTCCGGCTGTTCCCCGGCCCGGGTACCGCGCTGGTGGCGGTGTCGGGCGGAGCGGATTCCGTCGCCCTGCTCGATCTCCTGCACGCCGCGGCCGCGGAGCACGGCCTCGTGCTCGTCGTCGCCCACGCCGACCACCAGATCCAGCCGGGCAGCGATGCGGTCGCGCGGCAGGTGCGGGACCTGGCCGCGCGCTACGGCCTGCCGTTCGAGCTCGGCGAGCTTGGGCTCGGACCCGGCGCAACCGAGACCGCGGCGCGTCGCGCCCGCTACGCCTGGCTCGGTGACGTGAAACGGCGACGGGAAGCGCGCTACCTCGTTACCGCTCATCACCGCGACGACCAGGTCGAGACCATCCTGCTGCGCGTCTTGAAAGGGAGCGCGCCCGCAGGGCTTGCGGGGATCCCGGCCCGCGCCCGTGGCGGCACCGTCCGGCCCCTCCTCCCGTTCACGAAGGCCGAGCTTGCGGCGTATGTGGCCGAGCGCGCCCTCCCGGCGCACGACGACCCGGCGAACCGTGATCCCCGTCACCTGCGCAGCTGGCTGCGCGTCGCGTTGCTCCCGCTGCTCGCCGGACGCCTCGGCCCCACGGTGATCGACCACCTCGTGCGCCTCGGCGAGGCGGCGGCGTTGGAGCGGCGCGCCTGGCAGCGGGCGTTGAAACTCGTTCCGGCGCTTCAAGTTCACTTCGTCCGCGGAGGTTTCGACGTTGCCCGCGAGGGCCTGGCTCGCTATGATGACTCGTTAGGGGTCGTGCTGCTGCGCGCCGCGGCCCGGCGGATTGGGCTGGTGCTCGGGATCAGGCGGGCGAGGCAGGTGCTGACGCTGGCGCGGGGCCCCTCAGGGCGTCGGGTCCCACTCGGTGGCGAGGGACGGTGGGTGGCGGAGGCGGCGTTCGATCGGCTGCGCGTGTTCCGTGAAGGCGGGCGGGTCGCCGGGCCGGTGGTCGCCAGGGCGGAGCAGGGTGCCGCAGTGTTCGGCGAGTTTCGGCTGCGCTGGAGTCCGGCCGCAGCGCCCCCGCGGGTCCAGCGCGCCGCGTGGACTACGTGGATCGCGGGCATGGATTGGGAGGTGCGCCCGCCACGTTCCGGGGACCGGGTACTCCCGCTCGGAGGGGTTGGCCATCGCCCCGTGCGGCGAATGCTGATGGAAGCGCACGTGCCGCGAAGCGTCCGGGCCACGTACCCGGTGGTCGCCCGCGGCGAAACCATTCTCTGGGTTCCCGGAATCTGCCGGAGCGCCGCCGACCTCCCGCAGCCCGGAACCCCGGCGGTGCGGGTGGATGTTACCGAGCACGGCGAGCCTGAAGCAGACCGGCGGGCGTGAGTTCGCCCGCATCGTGTTCGACGAGGAGACGATTGCGCGGCGCGTGCGCGAGCTCGGGCGCGACATCACGGCGGCCTACGCCGACGGTGAGTTGCTGGTGCTCGGGCTGCTCAAGGGGAGCTTCATCTTCCTGAGCGACCTGGTGCGCCGCATCGACCGGCCGCTGCAGGTGGACTTCCTGGTCGCGGCGAGCTACGGCGAGGGCACGATGTCGAGCGGGAACGTGCGGCTGTTGTACGATCCGGAAACAGAGCTGCGGGGTAAGCATATCCTGCTTGTCGAGGACATCGTCGATACCGGGAAGACCGTGAACCGCCTGGTGACGCTGCTACGGGAGCGGGCTCCGGAAAGTCTGGAGGTGTGCGCGTTGCTGCACAAGCATCTGGCCGAACACCTGGCGCTCGCGCCCAAGTTCGTCGGGTTTGACGCCCCGCGGGTCTTCCTCGTCGGCTACGGGCTCGACCACGCCGAGAACTTTCGGCACCTGCCCTACATCGCGAGCCTGACGTAAATGGCCGGCCGCCTCCCGCCTCGTGAGTTCAACTGGGCTCGGACGATTCGGACGCTGTCGTTCTGGGCGCTCCTGATCGTCGGCTCGATCGCGCTGGTGCAGTTCGCGTCGAGCCGCCGCCAGGAGGCGGTGGACATCTCTTACACGCAGTTCACCGAGCAGCTCGAGGCGGGCAACGTCTCGGCCGTGGAGATCACGGAGCGCTCGCAGGTGAAAGGCGACGTCAAACGCCCAATCACGGTGGGGCGGCGCACCGCCGAGCACTTCACGACGTTGCTGCCGTTCGAATCCAGTGACCCCTGGGTGACTACGCTCCGGGCGAAGGATGTGGACGTGCGGGCGCGCGAGGAGAAGCAGTCGTTCGGCGTGTTCCTGTTCAGCTTCCTGCCGTACCTGTTCATCCTCGGGCTGATCATCTTCATGCTGCGCCAGATGCAGCAGGGCGGAAACCGCGCGTTCGCCTTCGGCAAATCGAAGGCGAAGCTCCTGTCCGGCGATACGCCCAAGGTGACCTTCGCCGATGTCGCCGGATGCGACGAGGCGAAGCAGGAGCTCGAGGAGATCATCGACTTCCTCAAGGACCCGCAGAAGTTCCAGCGCCTGGGCGGCCGGCTGCCGAAGGGGGCACTGCTCGTCGGGCCGCCGGGGACGGGGAAGACACTCCTCGCCAAGGCCGTGGCGGGCGAGGCGGGCCGGCCGTTTTTCTCGATGTCGGGCTCGGATTTCGTGGAGATGTTCGTGGGTGTCGGCGCCTCGCGGGTGCGCGACCTGTTCGAGCAGGGCAAGGCCCACGCCCCCTGTATCATCTTCATCGACGAGATCGACGCGGTCGGTCGGCACCGCGGGGCGGGGTTGGGCGGCGGGCACGACGAGCGCGAGCAGACCCTGAACCAGTTGCTGGTGGAGATGGACGGGTTCGAGTCGAACGATGGAGTGATCCTCCTCGCGGCGACCAACCGGCCTGATATTCTGGACCCGGCGCTCTTGCGCCCGGGCCGCTTCGACCGCCAGATCGTGGTGGACATGCCCGACGTGAAGGGCCGGGAGCAGATCCTCCGGGTGCACACCCGGAAGATCCCGCTCGCGCCGGGGGTGAACCTCGAGCGCATCGCCAAAGGCACGCCGGGGCTGTCGGGCGCCGAGCTGTCGAACATCGTCAACGAGGCCGCGTTGCTCGCCGCCCGCCGCAACCGCAACGCGGTGCATTCGGACGACCTCGAGGACGCCAAGGACAAGGTGATGCTCGGCCTCGAGCGCAAGAGTATGGTGCTCTCCGAGGAGGAGCGGCGCCTGACGGCCTACCACGAGGCCGGGCACGCGCTGGTCAGCCTCAAGGTGCCGGGGCTCGACCCGCTCCATAAGGTCACGATCGTGCCGCGGGGGCGCGCGCTCGGCATCACCTTCTCGCTGCCGGAGGAGGACCGCCACAATTACACCAAGCAGTACATCGTGGGGCGGCTCGCGATGGCGTACGGCGGGCGCGTGGCGGAGGAGCTGGTGTTCGGACCCGACAAGGTCACGACCGGCGCCGCCGCCGACATTCAGCAGGCGACCGAGATGGCGCGACGCATGGTCACGCAGTTCGGGATGAGCGACGTCGTCGGGCCGATCGCCGTGGGCGACCGCGAGGCCGAGATCTTCCTGGGCCGCGAGGTCGTGCAGCGGCGCGAGATCTCCGACCGCACCGCCGAGCTGGTAGATACCGAGCTGAAGCGCATCCTCTCCGAGGCGTACGAGCGCGCCCGGACGATCCTCACCGAGCAGCGCGACGCGCTCGACCGTCTGGCCGCGAGCCTGCTCGAGCGCGAGACCCTCGATCGCGAGGAAGTCGAGACGGTCGTCGCCGGCCGGCAACTGGCGCCGGTCGCGCCGCCCGCCGTCCCGACCGCGCCGCCGTCCGCGGAAGGGTCCAAAGACAAGGCGCCGGCGCGCGGCCCCGTGCTGGGCAGTCCGCCACCCGAGCCCGCCGGCGCGTGAAGCTCACCGCGCTCGCCGCCCACACTCCCGAGGCGGTGCGCGCGGCGCTCGCGGCCCGCGGCTGGGACACCCAGCCTGCCCGGTTCGCCGCGATCGGAGTCCAACCGCTCTTCATCGTCTTCGAGGAGGTCGCTGAGGGCGAGCGCGAAGCGCTCGTCCGCTGGGGCGCGAAATCCGGCGCCGACGTGCTCACGGGTGAGGGCTGGGCCCTGGTGGGCGCGGGGGCGAGCCGGCTCGCACCGCTGGCGCGAGTCGACCGCGTGCCGCCGGGGCTGGAGCGGGTGGGCGAGGCGCTCGGCCCCTTGCTCGCGACCCACGCCGAGCCGCCGCAAGCCTGGTCCATCGCCGACGGGACGATCGCGCTCGGCCACCCGGTAATCATCGGCATCATCAACGTCACCCCCGATTCGTTTTCCGACGGCGGCCGCTTTACGAGCCTGGATCGCGCCGTGGCCCAGGCCGAGCGGCTGATGGCGGACGGCTGTGAGTTGCTCGACGTCGGCGGCGAGTCCACGCGACCGGGGGCCGTCCCGGTGCCGGCGGCGGAGGAGATCGGGCGCGTCGTGCCCGTGATCGAGCAGCTCGCGCGACGCGCGCTCGGCCCCGTGTCGGTCGACACGCGCAAGGCCGCAGTGGCCCGGGCTGCGATCGCCGCCGGGGCGGCGGCCGTGAACGACGTTTCGGCGTTCGGGTTCGATCCGGAGCTGGTGCGTGTCGCGGCGGAGGCGGGTGTGGGCGTCATCGTGATGCACGCGCGGGGAACCCCCGAAACCATGGACTCGCTCGCCACCTACGGGCATGTGGCTGCGGAGGTCGCGGCCGAGCTCGCCGGAGCGGCGCGCCGGGCGGAGCAGGGTGGGGTGGCGCGCGAGCGGATCGTGGTGGATCCCGGGTTCGGGTTTGCCAAGACGCCGGAACAAAATTTCCGGCTGCTCGACGAGCTGGCCACGGTCGTCGGGCTGGGATATCCGGTAGCGGTGGGGCCGTCGCGCAAGCGGTTCCTCGGCCACGCCACGGGGCGGCCGGTGGACGACCGGGACCGGGCGACGGCCGTGGCGTGCGCGCTCGCGTGGGAGCGCGGGGCGCGCCTGTTCCGGGTGCATGATGCCGCCCTGACCAGCGAAGCGCTGCGCGTGGCGAGCGCGACTACGAGCTGCCCGTGAACCTCGAAGCCTACCGGTTTCTCATCCCGCGGGTCTGGCCGGACGTGGTCGAGATCATTCTCGTCGCGTTCGTGATCTACCGATTCCTCTTGTTCCTGGTGGGGACGCGGGCGATGCAGATCGTCGTGGGGGTGATGATCCTCTCCGTCGCGTATTTCGCGGCGCTGCTGGCGAAGTTCCAGATGATCAGCTTCCTCTTGAGCGTCCTTTTCACCTACGGGGCCTTCGCGGCGGTGGTGGTGTTCCAGCCCGAGCTGCGCAATGCGCTGGCGCGACTCGGGCAGTCGCGCTTCATGCGCCGCTTCTCGCAAGGCGACCGCCAGTCCGTGGCCGAAGAGATCGCCGAGGCGCTGGATCGCCTCGGCCGGGCCGGTACGGGCGCCATCATCGCGGTCGAGGGAGACATCGGCATCGAGGAGTTCATCTCGTCCGGCGTGCCCGTGGAGGCGAAGGTCTCGGCCGACCTGCTGACGACGATCTTCACGCCGTACTCTCCGCTCCACGACGGCGCGGTCCTGGTGCGCGGCGACCGCATCATCGGCGCCGGGTGCGTGCTGCCGCTCACCCAGTTCAAAGTCGCCGACAAGTCGCTCGGCACTCGCCACCGAGCGGCGCTGGGCCTCTCCGAAGAGACCGACGCCACCGTGTTCGTCGTCTCCGAGGAGACGTCTACCATCTCGGTGGCGAGCCACGGCCTGCTGCACCGCCCCCTCACCCCGCAACAGGTGCGCGGCCTCCTCTCCGGGGCGATCTCGCACCTCGAAGGCGGCGAACGAGTTACGGCTCCCGCCCGCTGACCCAGAGCATTGTTTCGACCGGCGTGCCCGGGTAGTTTTGACGGTTATGGATTTTGGGGCCCTGCCCGAGCGCCTCGCCCACGTACGGGTCGAGATCGCTCGGCGTCAGGCGGCCGCCGGGTGGTCGCACCCGGTGACGATCGTCGCCGTGACCAAGGGCTTCGGACTGGAAGCCGTGGAGGCGGCGCTGGCGGCCGGGCTCACGGACCTGGGTGAGAATCGGGTGCAAGAGGCGGTGGCGAAGATCGACACGCCCGTCGGCCGCCGCGCGACCTGGCACCTGATCGGACACTTGCAGCGCAACAAGGCGAAGGATGTGCCCGGGCGATTCGGGCTGGTGCACTCGCTCGACTCGGCCGCGCTCGCGGAGGAACTGGACCGGCGGGCGGCGACGCACGGCGCGACTGTCAGGGCGCTGCTGCAGGTGAACGTGGCCGGCGAAACGCAAAAGAGCGGCTGCGCGCCGGCTGAGGCCGCCGGGCTGGCGAAGCGGGTGGCGGGGCTACCGCACCTCGCGCTCGAGGGGCTCATGACGATCGCGCCCCTCACCGACGACGAGGCCGCGCAGCGGCGCACGTTCCGCGGGTTGCGCGAGCTGCGGGACGCCCTGAAGGAGGATGGCCTATGGCTGCCGACGTTGTCGATGGGGATGTCCGGGGACTACGGCGTGGCGATCGAGGAGGGGGCAACGGTGATCCGGGTGGGTACCGCACTCTTCGGGTCGAGGACGGCATGAGCGAAGGCGCTTTCCATCTCACGCCGCTCGACGTGCGCCGCCAGGAGTTCCGGCGCCGGCTGCGGG
>QHVD01000476.1 GCA_003222235.1 Gemmatimonadota bacterium
AAGCGTCGGCGCGGATCGCGCTCGTTGACCCCTACCGATAGTTGGGCCGGAGACGGGCAGGTGTTCTCCACCCCCCCCGAGGTCGAGATGGACCCGCATCACCAAACTCCGGGGCGAGATCGAGCGGCTGCGGCCTGGCCGGCGCTAACGGTATCCGAGGCGGTCTGCGAGCGTAGCAGGCGCTCGTCCGCGAACCTACGTCTGTCTCGACAGTGGAGCGGGTCCGCCTGCGCGTTCTGCCGATCTGCACGCCACAAAGAGGACAACCAGGAGGGGCAGCATGAAACCGAGCGCGACACCGAGGAGCATCACGAGTTGGACGATGTTCTCGATATCGGCCAAGACGCCCCAACTCAACAGCAGCATCAGCGGTTGCCGTATGAAGATCAACACGACCGACAGAAGCATCGGCTCCTGCAGATTTCTCCGTTCAAGGCCGAGAGTGACGACCACCAGCACGAGCACGTATCCCCAGGCGCTGATGGGCAGACGCCAAGCCGCCCCGGGTCTTCGGCGCATGCACCGTTTGCCCATCACGGCCGGTAGGAAACCCAACAACTCGGCCGGCGCGATCAGCGTGAAGGGGAACAGATAGAATCCGCCCACTGAACCCGGATCGTAGGCCACCATGAACAGGTGGCCCCCGACGATGCACGACGCGAAGCCCGCGACATATAGGGAGACCAGCGTCGCTCTCGCCCTCAGCGCCTGCCAGACGCCATTGCTCACCGCCCCCGCGTAGCAGATTGGACAGGCGCGGAGCTATCGGCGCTTGTCAGCAGACGCGCCGTCGAGCTAGACCGCGGCCTGACGCTCCCGACCGGCTGAACCTCTCCGCCGAGGTCGCGTTGGACCGCATCCCCGAACCTCCTGGGCGAGATCGAGCGACTGCGGCCCAGGACTGAGCGATTCCGGCGACAGCCGCCGCGAGGATCAGGCCAAAGAGCAGAGCGAACACAATTGCCTGGACCAGGGCGTCAGTCGCGGCCGTGTTGACTTCTCACCGCTGCTTCCGTGATGGTGCCGCCCGTGGTCCATTGGGGCGACTTTCGACGGCTACGACCTGATCTCGCGGAAGCCGGTCGCCGCCTTCTGTAC
>QHVD01000477.1 GCA_003222235.1 Gemmatimonadota bacterium
AACGCAGCTAGCGAGGGCGGGTGACCGGGGTCGAACTGGCGACCCTGTGCTTGACAAAGTCCACGCCACCCTCGCCGCCGACTGTCGAGGCGGACCGCATCCCCGCACTGCTGGGCTAGATTGAGTGGCTGCGGGCCGGGCTGTGGGCGCGCCTACGCTGCCGGCGGGGGCAGTTCCGTGACGACGAAGTGGTTCAGCAGCACGTTCAAGGCTTCGGGTTGCACCACCGATTCGTCTCGCCCTGGGGGGCCTTGCCCTGGCGAGCCGCCTTGAGGTAGTCAGGCTGTCGTTTCAGGAGGCCGCCATGACCGTGAGTGATGTTGGTCGTGAAGGCGTGCGCCTCGTCTCGCGGCTTACCGGCGTAGCGATCTCGGTACCCGTCGTTGCTGGATTCGTCCTGCTCGGGGCCGCCGTGCTCGTCGGTCGGTCGCTCCTCGACGTGGGGCGCAAGCTGCTCGAAACGAAGCCGAGAGCACAAGAGCCGCTCAAAGCAGCGTAGGAGAGGCGGCCGCCCCCCGGCCGTCCCGTTTCGCATCCCCTGTTCAAGGAGCCGATGGAGATGTCCCATGCCGCAACGCGGGGAGATCGTCGTTGAACGCCTGACGGGCAACCGCCTGATGGTGATCGACGTGGTGAGCCCTGAGGAGATCACCTGCCGCTTCGCGGACGGCCGGCTGGAGGATCGCTTCACGTTCGAGGTTGAGCCCCTGCTGTCGCCGTTCGGCGCGGTCGTGTGGTTTGTCCTCTCTGGCTTCGTGAGCCGATGGTTCCGGCAAGGCGCACCGGCCTCCGTCACCGACCGCCCGCGCCTCGTGCGCCCCACTGCCTCTTCTGGTAGTCCCCTCGCCGTCTGAGATCGCTCAGGGGCGAAGAACGAGATGGCAAGGATGGCGAAGACCGACGAACCCATCGCCCAGTTGGCGACCCGTATCCCGAAGGAA
>QHVD01000478.1:0-2392 GCA_003222235.1 Gemmatimonadota bacterium
GTAAGGGTCGCCGGACGGTTGGTGAGCCCGCAGTGGTACGACAGCGTGGCGTCTTACGCGCTTCCCTATCCACAGGCGGCGCGGACGACCGTCGCCTTGTTGGAAGAGCTGTTTGCCGGTCACCAAAACGTGGACCACCGGTGGAATCCGCGGCCCCGCCGGCTCTGGCATGCCCGGCCAATGAGCATCGGCGACCTCGTCGCGCTCACCCTGTCCGACGATCCGCCGACGTGGTGGGTGTGCGAAGCGACGGGCTTCAGGATGTTGCGCGAGGACGAGGCAAGCCCCTTGACCGCGCGGTTCTTCGGAAAGGAAGTCGGGCCGGCGCCCCCGCCCCCGCGGCCGCCAACGTGGGAGACGCCGACACGCGTGGATGACCGCCAGGGATTCACGCTCGTGGAAACCATGGTCGCGTTGGTGATCTTCACCGTGGGAGTGACGGGGTTGATGGGGACGTCGATGCTCGCGACCCGGATGATCGCCCACAGCCAGCAGACGTCGATCGGAGTGACCTTCGCCAAGCGCACGTTGGACAGCCTGCGCGTGGCCGGATGCGCGGCGCCGCTCAGCGGGTCCGCAACGCTCAGACGGGGAGGGACCGCGATCGACTCCCTGTCGTGGACGTTCAGCGCGCGGCCCTCGACGACCGGGATTGGCCCGGCGGCGCAGAGCGTTCGGGTCATCGTGAAATCCATGGTCGGGCCGAGCCACTGGCGCACCGGCATGTACGAGACGGAGGTCTCGTGCCTCTTCTGAATCGCAAGGGGTTCACGCTGGTCGAGCTGATGATGGCGTTACTCCTCTTCAGCATGGCGGCGACCGCCATCGTCGAGACATTCTCCTTGCATCAGCGCACGGTCGGCGCGCAGGCCGAGCGCATCGCCCTCCAGCAGAACCTGCGCGCGGGGCTTGCCGTGCTGCCGGCGGAGCTGCGGGCCCTCAATGCGGCGGAGGGCGACATCGTGAAGATGTCGGCGACGTCCATCACCATTCGGGCACTCCGGCAGCTGGCGGTGCTGTGTCAGGTGCCGGTGCTGGGTGGGGCGAGCGTGACGCTCACGGTGCGACAGACGCCGTTCTACGGGACGCAGTTCGACAATACCCGAGACGGCATCTACGTCTTTTACGACGGGGACGAAAGCCTCCGCAGCGACGATGCCTGGGTGTCGGGCAGGCTCACGTCGGCGCCGGTCAATACCGCAAAGTGCTCGGATGGGAAGCCCGCATATTCGTTCACGACCAGTTTGTCGCTCGGGGCGCTGCCCGCGCTCACCGGCCGCATCCAGAGCGGCGCTCCCGTGTGGGGCTATCGGCAGACTACGTACGGGGTCTTTCAGCAGGCGGACGGACGGTGGTATGTGGGGATGAAGGATTCGTCGGCGGCCCTGACACCGGTCGTCGGGCCGTTGGTGGGTAGTAATGGGCTGAGGTTCACCTACTACGACGCGAACGGTCTCGTCACCGCCGACTCGTCCAGGGTAGCGCGAATCGGCGTCGCCATTCTGAGCCAGACGGCGACGCCCGTTCGGCAGGGGAGCGTGTCGGCGGCGACGTATCAGGTGGACAGTCTTTCCACCTACACGACGCTGCGGAACAATCCCAGATGGTAAAGAGCGAACGCGGGATCGCGCTGGCGCTGGTGCTGATGGCCCTGGTCGTCAGCGGTGCGCTGATTGCGGGCATCTTGCTCGGGGGCACCCAAGAGCAACGCGTGGCCGACAACACGCGCAACTCCGAGCAAGCGTTCGGGACGGCGGAGGCCGGGGCGTACGAAGTCGTGCGCATGTGGTCACCCAGCACGATGAGCTTTCACGGACTGATCGGCACGGACTCCATTCCGATCAGCGACTCCCTCTCTCCCTGGCAAACGGGACGGTACGGTGGGACGGTCTACAAGCTGGGCAACGACCTGTACCTGATCGACGTGACAGGTAGGGATTCGGTGGGGCTTCGCCCGAGGATCCGCAACGACGTGCCGGCGCGGTCTCATCAAGTGTTGATTGTCCGCGTTCGACCATTCACGTTCCCGGCGCCGGCCGGCGTCGCGGCGGTGACGACCGGCAGTGCCGGGATCACCATGGGCGGCAACTCCGACGTGAGCGGCTACGACTCGACTCCGCCGACCTGGACGCAGTGTCCGCCGTCAGATTCCGCCATCGGGATTCTATCCTCGGGGCCGATCACGCTCGCCACCAAGGCGGTCACGGTTTCGGGCGCGCCGGCCACGAAACAGGACAACACCATCGCCGACTCCACCTTCAAGCGCTTCCAGGACGTCAGCTACGCCCAGCTGGCCGGCGCCGCCACCATCACGCTCGGCGCGGGCACGTACAAGTCGGCTCCCGTCGTCACCAACGGGGTCTGCGCGATCAACCAGATGAACTGGGGGGAC
>QHVD01000478.1:2478-3443 GCA_003222235.1 Gemmatimonadota bacterium
AACCTAACGGGAACGGGGCAGGGCGTCCTGCTCGTCGACGGCGACGTGAACATGAGCGGCAAGTTCGAATGGTTCGGAGCGGTGATCGTGCAGGGGGCCATGAAGGCGTCGGGGGGTGGGAACGTCGAGACGACCCTGTGGGGGATCGCGCTCATCAACGGAGGGCTGGACGAATCCCAGGTCACCGGCAAGAGTCACTTTCGCTATTCCAAATGCGTCCTGACTCAGGTTCTCGAGGGAACGAGCCTCGTCGCGATGGCTCGGTCCCGCGGGTGGGCGCAGCTCTACTAAAAGGACGGTAGAAGGCGGTAGAGGGCGGTAGAGGACGGTAGAGGTGTAACGCGTGCCTCCTACCGTCTTCTACCGTCCTCTACTTCTGGTGAACCCCACCGCATAGATCGGGATGACGAGCCCTCCGGAGTAGATCTGGTCCCATCCCACAAACAGCGGTACGACAGTTGCGCCCCTCCCTTGCCCGCGCAGGACCGCGTCAAGCCGGCGTTCAGGTCATTGTGCTTTCTCTTGGAGGTGGATCGTGAACCGTATCGCTCTGCTGTTTTCCGTCGCGGGTCTGCTGGTTGCCGCCGCCTGCGGCGACGACCCCGTGCGGAAGGACCTCACCGGGCCGGCGAAGCCCGTGGCCGCGGCAGCCGTCGTGGCTCCCGAAGTAGACACCGCCAAGGCGTCGTCGATCTGCCGCGCCTCGGTCCGCAAGCGTGGGCTGGCCCGGCTGCGGCTCAGCCGGGTGCCCGGCGATCTGAAGGCCCTTTCTAAAGCCAAACACTTCGGCGCGCTCGTCACCGCCGCCTGCAAGTAACCGGAGGTCCCCATGCGCCCGGCTCTCGTAAAGGTCCTGCTCGCGGCCGGGCTCGCGCTCGGCCTCGCGATCGTCCCGCGGGGCGCCGCCGCCCAGAGGGCGCTCGTCTACTGCCCGATCAACCTCGATCGCGCCGGTTGCGACACCG
>QHVD01000479.1 GCA_003222235.1 Gemmatimonadota bacterium
AACAGGCTGCGCGCGCGGTTGGGCGAGAGCGCCAGCGTCGCCGCATACGCTTTCGCGGCAGCGGCGGGCTTCCCGACTAGAAGGGCGAGATCGCCCTCGAGCTCCCGGGCGGGAAGGATTGGCCCCGGCGTCACCGGATGCTTTTGGGTACCGTCCTCGCGATCGGCCGCCTGCCCGGCGTGGAGGATGGCCCCGGCCGTATCCCCCGTTGCCACGTCAAGCCACGCCGCAGCCGCGAGCCGCTGGATTGCGACCTGTCCGGCCCAGTAGGCCTGCGGTCCCCCACTCACAGCGAGCGTGCTCTCGATCTGCGCGAGGACGAGCAGCTCTCGGCGGGCCAGGGTGGTGTCGCCGCTGCGTCCCGCGCCGATCGCGCGGGCAAAATGGGTGATCGCTTCGGCCGCGGGCCACTCGGGCGCCGGACGGACGCTGAGCCGCGCCGCCGCGGCCCAGTCGCCGCGCTCTAGCGCGAAGCGAGCGGGAATCGCTGCGAAGGCGTACTCGTGCGTGAGGGAGCCTGCGGGATCGCCGGCAGGGGCCGCCGCGGCCTCGTCCACGACGCGCCGCGCAGCCGTGTCGCGCCCCTGCTGCAAGTATGCATACGCGAGGTAGTCGAGAGCGTGGGCCCGCTGATCCCACATCGCGGTCAGCCCCCGCTCCACCTCGAAGGCGCGGGCGGCCGCTGCCGACCGGATGTTCGACGCGACGGCGTCGTCCCAAAGCCCGAGCCGCGTGAAGATGTGCGACGGCATGTGTTGGGCGTGCGGGACGTCGGGCGCGATCTCGGCGTAGCGCCGCGCGGCGTACAGCCCGTGCGCCGCAAGCTGCGGCACGTCGTTCGTGTGGATCAAGTAGTGGGCGAGCCCGGGGTGCCGTGGCTCGCGCCGGAACAACGGCTCGAGGATCGAGTCGGCGCGCTTCTGGTACGTGAACGTCGTGTCCGTCGCGCTCGCCTGCCCCACCGCGATGAGGGCGAGCGCGTAGAAGATCGCAGCCTCGCGGTCCGACGGGCTATGCCGCCGCACGGAGTCCATGGCCAGCGCGTAGCGGAGGAGCCGCGCCTTGGGATCCGTTCGGTCGTAGTCGGCGTAGTACGCGCGGATCGCCCCCAGATAGTCGCGCTCGCGCGTGGTCTTGCCTGCGACGAGGCCGCGCTCGATCGCGCTGATCGCGACCCGTGCGTCCGCCGAGGATGGCGGGGTCCACAGCGGGTGCAACAGGCTCATCGCCTGGCCCCAAAACGCCATGGCGCAGCTCGAATCCGCCGCGGCCGCCGCGTTGAAGGCCTCCGCCGCCTTCTCGTACCAGAAGGAATGCAAGTAGGCGACGCCGTGCTCGACGCCGCTCTGAGCGGCACCGCGGCAGGACGTCGCGAACCGCACGCGGCCCAGTTGCTCCGCGTGGCCGCCGTGCTCCTCGGGCACTTGTGCGGAGAGCGGGATGCCGAACGCCAGCGTGGACGTGAGCGTCGCGAGTCCTGCGATGGAGCGGATCATGGAACCTCTTGTACTCTGCCTTCTCGTTCTGCGGAATGCAATGCGCTGCGTGTGCCGACGCGGCGCGAAGCAAAAGCCCCACATCCGAGCTCGATGTGAGGCTTGATCTTCAATCACCGCAAATCAGAGCGATCGCCGCTAAT
Organism: Gemmatimonadota bacterium; assembly: GCA_003222235.1. Taxonomy (GTDB): domain Bacteria; phylum Gemmatimonadota; class Gemmatimonadetes; order Gemmatimonadales; family GWC2-71-9; genus AG12. The sequence goes on from QHVD01000479.1 coordinate 1,640, forward strand.
CCTTCGGCCGTTAACGGGTCCCGAGTATTCAGCAACATCGCCATCTCGTTTAATTGAAGGGGTGAACCGCGGCCTCCGAATCCCGGTCGGGATCCGGGAGGCCCGAACGGCACTAGCGGACCACGATGGTGCCGTTCATCTGCGTGCCGTGCACCGCGCAGTCGTACTGATAGGTCCCCGGCGTGGTGAACGTGACGGCGTACGTCTGGCCGTTGCCGCTCATGATCGGACTGCTCGCGAACGCGGTCGACCCCTCGGACTCGACGCTATGCGACACGCCCTGGTTATTCGTCCACGTCCAGGTCACGGTGGCACCCACCGCCACTGTGTCGACCGCCGGGTTCGCGGTGCCGTTGTGGGCGCTGATGTACACGATTTGCCCGTTGTTTCCCACGGTCACGGACCCGACCGGCCCGCCGCCTCCGGCGCCCCCGCCGCCCCCGCCCCCGCCCCCGTAGGGGGCGGACGCCGTGTACCCGCCGCAACCCGCGAGCGCCGCGAGCGCG
>QHVD01000480.1 GCA_003222235.1 Gemmatimonadota bacterium
AGTGGCCGGTTCATGACTGCGCGCTCGTGTACTATTGAGCACCCAAAGACGCATACACGGTCGGTCATCACCGTGAAGGAGGTCGCCTACGATACCGGGATCGGGGAGGACTTCTTCACGGTTGCCCACCTGTCCGAAGGCCCTTGAGAGCCGCTACCCACTTGTAGAGCTTCACCAACCCGGTCTGTCCCGTGCGGCAGCTTCGCGCCGCGATGTCATCGAGGCGGCAGCACGCCTGGTGAATCCGCCTCACCGCCTCGCTGTCGGTCGCGAACAGAAGGATGGCGCGGTGGTAGATGTGAACCTCGACGAGCCCGTTAGCGCTTGGCAGGTGCGAGCACGATCACCGGAATGCGGCGATGGGTCGCCCGAGCCTGGTATTCCTCGTAGCCAGAGTAGAGCTTCGTCGCGAGCTTCCAGAGCCGCTCGCGCTCCGCGCCTTCCGCCTCGCGGGCGACGTAGAGCTGGGGGCGGCCGTCAGTGGAGGCTGCGACCTCCGGGTGCGCCTTCAGGTTGTGATACCAGGCGGGGTGCTGCGGTGCCCCACCCTTCGAGGCGATCAGCACCACATTGGCAGCATCGGTGAAGTACAGGAGCGGGGTGGTCCGCCGCTTGCCGGTCTTCGCCCCGGTGTGCGTCAGGAGAATGGTCGGCGCCGTGAAGCTGATGCGGATACGACCGCGTGTGGCGCGCATCAAGTACGGGTCGAGGCGCTGGCCGATGTGGATCGCGACCCACGTACCCCAGCGCGT
>QHVD01000112.1 GCA_003222235.1 Gemmatimonadota bacterium
CCGACGTCCACCATGGTGAGCGCCGATCCGGCAGCCCACTGCAGCATGCCGAACGCGAGGACGATGCCGGCGGCCCACAGCGCCAGCAGCAGCGGCAGGGAGAGGGGGCCGTAGAAGCCGAGGAAGGCGTCGCCCGGCCGGCGCGGCAAGAGGGGGGCGATGGCTCGCCAGGGACGCCAGGTCGCGCGGTAGAAGAGCTTGGTGAGCCGGAAGCGCCCGCTCACGCGCCGCGGCAGGATGATGGTCTCGAAGGCGTCCCATAGCACGGTCGCGAGGAGCGCGGCCCCCGCGACCCCGATGAGCCATCGCATGGCACGGAGCTACCGCGTGGAGTACTAGCTGCCGACCCGCCGAACCGGGATCCGCACGCGCGTCTTCTCCCACTCGACGACGAGCTCGGTCGCGCCCCCCCCCTCCGTCACCGGCGCGAACTTGAGCGTGAGCGTCTCCACGTCCTTGTCCAACTTCTCCACTGCCACGGTGCCGGCGCCCACGTCCTGAGCGCGCACCGGCTCGTCGATCGGCACTCCCCACCGCTGGACACCGCGGTTGACCGCGATCTGCCAGCGGGACTCGCCGGGAATGGTATAAAGCGTGTACGTGCCCGCTCCCACCCGCACGCCTGCGAGCTCCGCCGCGAACGGCACATGGATGGTCGTCGCCTCGTTGGCGCCGAGACGCCACGGCTCGCCGAACGGCACGAGGCCGCCCATGATCTTGCGGCCCCGTGCCGAGGGGCGGCCGTAGCAGACCTTCACGGTGGCCCCGGCCATCTCCACGGCCGTCGAGTCGAGTGGGCTCTGGCGCTGGGCGAGCTGGTCCGCGGCGCCGCGGATCCAGCACGTGAACGGCGCCGCTTGGCTCGAGCCGGGCGGCGCAGCCGCGAGCATCACGGCGGCGAGCGGCCACGCGATGCGCACGTCGTTACTCCTCGGGGGAAGACGCCGGGAACATAGCGAGTCTGGGGCGAACCCGCTCACTTCACGGTGAACCGCACCGTGTCAGCGAGCAGCGGCTTGAGGGGGATGTGCCTCCAGTCCCCCACGACCGCGATGATCCGATGCGGGCCCGGCTTGAGAGAGTCCAGGACGAACTCGGTCTGCCCGCGCCCCAGGTGAATGATGCCCGGGGTGCCCTTCGGGATGGTGTCACCGATCAACGTAAAGTCGTGGTCCACGTACAGGTGGTGATGTCCCGTGCCGGGGCGCTCGACGGTCGCGGGGACGATCTGCACCCCGGTCGCCGCCAGCGTCACCTTCACCGGCGCGGTCACCGTGGCCCCGTCCAGGGGCGACGTGATCTTCACCTTGACGGCCTTCGTCACCTTGACGGGCTTTGTCACCTGGGCCTCGGTGCCCGGGGCCAATACCGCGGCGGCGCAGAGCGCCAGCGCCGACGCTGAAATCCACGTTCCCACTTTGACCTCCTCCTCTCCGGACCTGGTCAGTCCCACTCGATGCGAGATGCAGCTCGCCCATCACCCTCAAAAGATACGCCAACTCGAGCCGTCACGCGTTCGCATTGAAGCTTGTCATGCCCGGCGACTGCCTCTACGTTCCCGACATGGCAGCTCCAGCGAGTGCACGAAAAGCCGGCATCGCCACCGTGGTGATTGCGGCTCCGTTCGGAGGATCCGTGAGGAACATACCGACTGTGCTGTCGCTCGCACTGCTTCCGCAGCCTCTGCTTGCCCAGGGTGCTCCGCCACAGGTTGGCGCCGATCAGCCCTACACCATGGAGTACTACTACAAGCTGCCGTGGGGACGCCAGCAGGAGTTCCTGCAGCTTTTCCTGAAGAACCACTATCCGCTGCTCCAGAAGGGAGTGGAGAGTGGCCGCATGGTCTCCGTGAAGATTGAAACGCCCGCCAACCACATGACTGAAGATGCGCGCTGGGATTATCGCGTGACGATCAAGTTCAAGAACTCGACGGTTGCGACCACGGTCAATCCTCAGGAGGAATCCTGGATCAAAGGGCTTTGGCCCGACCAGGAGACGTACAAGCGCGAGGAGCGGCGGCGCTTCGAGATCCTGCTCGCGCACTGGGATCTTCCGGTGACGGATATCACGCCCCCCACACGTCCTTGAACAGCTTCAGCAGCGCGGCCCACGATTCCCGGTCCGCGTCGGCATTGTAGGCGAGGGCGTCCATGCCGAACTTGCCCGCGTCGGGGTTGGTGAACCCGTGCTTGGCGCCGGGGAAGGTCACGACCTCGAACCGCGCCCCCGCGGCCCGCATCTCTTGCCTGAACGCCTCCACCTGCTCGGGCGGAACGAACGGATCGGCGTCGCCCGCGAGGACGAGCACCCGGGCCTTGACCTTCCCGGGCTGTGCGGGAGTCTTCGTGGCGAGCGCGCCGTGGAACGTCACCACGGCGGCGAGGTCGGCCCCGGCGCGCGCCATGTCGAGCACCACCGCGCCCCCAAAACAGTAACCGATCGCCGCGATCCGCCGGGGGTCGACGTGGGGATCCCGTTTCAGCTGCTCCAGCGCCGCGTTGAACCGCGCTGCGAGCACCGCCGGATCCTTCGTCACCTCGCTCACGAACGCCTGCGCCTCCTGCGGATGCGTCGTCACCTTGCCCTTGCCGAACATGTCCAGCGCGAAGCCGACGTAGCCCGCCTCGGCGAGACGCCGCGCCTGGTTCCTCGCGTGCTCGTTGTGGCCCCACCATTCGTGAACCACCAGCACGCCGGGGCGCTTGCCCCGCGCGGCGTCGTCCCACGCGACGAATCCTTGCAGGACAGTCCCGTCCTGCCGATACTCGATTTCGCGCGTCTTGACGTTGACGTTGCGGGGCGCAAGCGAGAGCAACACGGCAGCCATCGCCAATCCGTGCCGGGTGCGCATGCGTCGTCGTCCTCCTCATTGATGTCCGTTGCGTGGAACGCCGACAACCGCCAGAAACTCTAGGCAAGCCGACGACACGACGCCAGGGGCTGCGTCCGGAGTTCCAGAAAAGCCGTTAGCTTATCTCCGATGACCGCTCCACCGCAGAGACTCCGTCTGCCGCTGCGCCGGCGGCGTCGCCTCGGGCTCGGCGCCCTGGTCGTCCTGTTCGGCCTCATCCTGCTGGTGCCGGCCCTGGTCCAGCTCGCCGCAGAATGGCCGTGGTTCAGTGCCCTTGGCTACGGGCGGGTGTTCACGACCCGCCTGGTGGCCCAGGCAATCCTCGGGCTGGGGGTCGGCGCCGTTGCGTGGGCCTTCCTCTATGCCAACCTGTGGGTCGCGCAGCGCGGCCTCGTCCCCAACCCACTGATCGTCCAATTCAACGCCGGCGCGTCCACCGTGGACGTGACGCAACTGGCGCTGCTATCCGCCAGCGGTGCCGCGGGTGGCTGGTTGGGCGTGCTCCTGTTTCTGCATCGCACGCCGTTCGGCGTGACGGATCCGGTGTTTGGCCGCGACATAGGCTACTACGTATTCACGGTGCCGGTCGTCGCGAGCGCGATCGGTCTCGTCACCATGCTCGCGGCGCTCGCACTGACGGCGGTCGTGCTGCTGTACCTGGTGCGCCGGGACGTCGTCGTGTTCCGCCGGCAAGTCACCGTCGAGCCGTCGGCCCGGGTGCACCTCGCCGGGCTGATCGCGCTGCTGTTCCTGTTGACGGCGTTGCGGGTGTACTTCGTCGGACTCCCGGGACTGTTGTACTCGACGACCGGCCCGCTGGTGGGGGCGAGTTACTCTGATCTCCACGCCGAGCTCATCGGGCTGCGGCTCGTCGCGCTCGCGGCGTTGGCAGGTGGAGCGCTGGTCCTGTGGGGAGCCACCAGCCATCGTCTCGCCCGCAATACCCTGGTCGCGGTCGGGGTCTACCTCGGCGTGTGGCTCTTGGGCGTCGCCCTCTACCCCACGATCGTCCAGAGACTGGTCGTCGCGCCGAACGAGCTGGTGAAGGAGACGCCGCAGCTCGCCCGGCACATCGCGGCGACGCGGCGGGCCTGGGGGTTGGACAGCGTCGTCACGCGCGAGCTCACCGGCGAGTCCCGGCTCACGGAGCGCGACATCCGGGCCAACCGACCCACCATCGACAACGTCCGGCTGTGGGACCGCGACCCGCTGCTTCAGACGTTCGGCCAGCTGCAGGAGATCCGCACCTACTACGACTTCGTTTCGGTCGACGACGACCGCTACTGGATCGACGGGCAGTACCGCCAGGTGCTCCTCTCGCCGCGCGAGCTGAACTCGGCTTCGCTCCCGACGCGGACCTTCATCAACGAACGGCTCACCTTCACGCACGGGATGGGACTCACCCTCGGGCCGGTGAACCAGGTGACGCAGGAGGGACTGCCGGTCCTCTTCATCAAGGATCTGCCGCCGGTGTCCAGCGTGTCGCTGCGCGTGACGCGCCCGGAGATCTACTACGGCGAGCTGACTGATAGTTGGGTATTCGCCCGCACCCGACAGCGAGAGTTCGACTACCCGTCGGGCGACGAGAACATCTTCGCGTCGTACGAGGGCACCGGGGGCGTCCGGGTCGGCTCATGGCTGCGCCGGCTGGTGCTCGCGGCGTACTTCCGCTCCCTGAAGGTGCTCTTGTCCAGCGATATCACGAGCGACAGCCGGGCCATGTACTTCCGGAACATCCGGGAGCGGGCACGCACAGCCCTGCCGTTTCTGCTCTTCGACGCCGATCCGTACCTCGTCGTCAGCGATTCGGGCCGGCTCCGCTGGATCCTCGATGCCTACACGGCGACGACGCGTTACCCCTACGCACAGCCGCTCGCCGACGGCACCAACTACCTGCGCAACAGCGTCAAAGTGGTGATCGACGCCTTCGACGGCACCGTGACGGCCTATCTGGCCGACCCGCGCGACCCGTTGGTGCTGACCCTGGCCAAGGCGTTCCCGGGAATATTCCGGCCGCTCGACGCGATGCCCGCCGATTTGCGCGCGCACCTGCGCTACCCCGAGGACCTGTTCCGCGTGCAGAGCGACCTGTACGCCACCTACCACATGGCTGAGCCGGAGATCTTCTACCACCGGGAGGACCAGTGGCAGAAGCCGGTGCTGTCGCGGGCGCCCGAGCGGGGGGATCCCTTTCTGCGCCACATGGTGATGCGCCTACCCGAGGAGCATCAGGCGGAGTTCATCCTCATGGTGCCGTTCACACCGCGCGGTAAGGACAATCTGGCCTCGTGGATGGTGGCGCGAAACGACGGGCAGCACTACGGCCAACTGGTCGTGTATCGTTTTCCCAAGCAGAGCCTGGTCTTCGGGCCGACCCAGATCGTCAACCGGATCAACCAGGACACCGAGATCTCCCGCCAGATCTCGCTGTGGGACCAGCGCGGCTCCGAGGTGATCCGCGGCAACCTGCTGGTTATCCCGATCGAGGAGTCGCTCCTCTACGTGCAGCCGCTGTACCTGCGGGCCGAGGGCGGCCGCATCCCCGAGCTGAAGCGCGTCGTGGTCGCCTACCTGAACCAGGTGGTGATGGAGGAGACGCTCGAGGCCGGTTTGGCGCGGCTGTTCGGCGGCGCGACCGAACCTCCGGCGGTCGCGGCTGCGCGGGGCGCGGTCGCCCGTCCCGGCGAAGGGCGTGCCGCCGATCTCGCCCGCCAGGCGGCCGAGTTGTACCAGCGGGCGATCGCGGCGCAGCGCGCCGGCGACTGGGCGGGCTACGGAGAGCACCTTTCCCGCCTGGGGGAGGTGTTGCGGCAGCTGCAGGGGGCACTCGAGGGCCGTCAGCCCTAGTCGCCCCCCCCTCCCCCCTCCTCCTGCGGCCCTCCCTAGGCCGCCTTCGCCGAGGCCCGCGCCTGCGGCTGCGGCGGCGCGCGGCGAGCCATGACGTTGAGCAGCGCGCCCAGAATCGCGATCCCAACTGCGATCACCGCGGCGCGCTCGCTGGCGAGCCACGTCAGCCCCAGCAGTCTATCCAGGGCGTACCGGCCAGGCCCCGTAAACGCGAGCACCAACGCCCCCATGGCGTACAGCATGGGGAGCTCGACGCCGTTCTTGGTCACGAAGAAGCCGTTCTTCAAATGAACGACGATCGTCGCGACCAGCGTCACGAGCAGGACGAGCGCTGGTCCGACAGGCCCCAGGAGCCCGAGGGCCACCAGGGCGCCGCCCACCGATTCGCCGAGCGCGGCGGCGGCGGCGAACAGACGGCCGGGACGAAAGCCCAGCTGCTCGAAGAACCCGCCGGTGCCGGCGAGACCGTAGCCGCCGAACCAGCCGAACAGCTTCTGGGCGCCGTGCGCAGCGATGCCCAGGCCAAAGAACAGTCGCCCGATGAGGAGTGCCGTGTCCATGTGTTCCTCCCGTGCAGGGATATGGTTCATTGATGAACAATGACGAACGATCATATCTCGCTCCCCCGAGGTCAAGGGGGGTCCGCGAGCCACGATCCGGCCTCGGTCGCGGCCGCTCCGCAGCGAGGGGACCCGGCACACTGGCGAATCTGTGCGACCCCCTTGTCGGCCGGGCCTGGGGCGTCATATAGATAGACGTCCTCGTCATCGCGAAGGCGGCTGCCGTGGTCTATGGCCCGTAAGCGTGCTGAGCCGTTGAGGTCTCGCCGGCGCTCCGCTCTCGAAACCGCGTCGCCCCCGGGCGAGGCGCGCTTCCGCGCCATGGTTGAATCGGTGCCCCACGGCGTGGTGATGGTTGACGGGAGCGGTGAGATCGTGTTCGTCAACCGCCAGACCGAGCGGCTGTTCGGGTATGCCCGGGAGGCGCTGCTCGGGCAGCCCATCGAGCGGATCGTCCCCACGCGCTTCCGCGAGCGCCATCCGGAGTTTCGGGCCACGTACTTCGCCGATCCGCAGGCCCGCGCGATGGGGGCCGGGCGGGACCTGTTCGGGCGCCGCAAGGACGGCACGGAGATCCCGGTCGAGATCGGCCTGAACCCGATCGAGACGGACGAGGGGCTGTTCGTGCTCGCCTCCGTGGTCGACATCAGCGCCCGCAAGCGGGCCGAAGAAGAGCTCCGCCGCTCGAACGAGGAGCTCGAGCGGTTCGCGTACGTGGCCTCGCACGACCTCCAGGAGCCGCTCCGGACCGTCACCAGCTACGTGCAGCTCCTCGCCCGCCGGTATCGCGACAAGCTCGACGCCGACGCAGGGGAATTCATCGAGTTCGCGGTGCAGGGGGCGATGCGCATGCAGCGGCTCATCGAGGACCTGCTCGCCTTCTCGCGCGTGGGCACCCGCGCCGCTGCGTTGGTTCCGACCGACGCGAACGCCGCCCTCGACGCCGCGCTCGAAAACCTCAAGGCCGCTGCCGGGGAGGCGGGGGCGACGCTCACCCGCGGCCCGCTCCCCACGGTCCTGGCCGACCCGGTGCAGCTCGGGCAGCTGTTCACCAACCTCGTCGGGAACGCGGTCAAGTTTCGGGGCACCGAGCCGCCGCGCGTGCAGATCGGCGCGGAGCGCGATGGGACGCAATGGGTGTTCCGCGTGCGGGACAACGGGATCGGCATCGATCCCCAATACTTCGAGCGCATCTTCGTGATCTTCCAGCGCCTCCACGGCCGCAACGAGTATCCGGGCACCGGCATCGGACTCGCGGTCTGCAGGAAGATCGTCGAACGGCACGGCGGCCGGATCTGGGTCGAGTCGGAGGAGGGTGGGGGCGCGACCTTCTCCTTCACGCTTTCCGCCGCTCCGGAGACTTGAGCATGCCCACAGCCGTCGCCCCGATCGAGATCCTGCTCGTCGAGGACAACCCGGCCGATGCGCGGCTGGTGAAAGAGATGCTGCGCGAGACCGGGGAGCCGATCGCACTGATCCACGCCGAGCGCCTGAGCCAGGCCATCGGCTACCTCAGGCAACAGGGCTTCAGCGCGATTCTCCTGGACCTCCGGCTCCCGGACAGCGAGGGCCTGGCGACCTTCACGCGGGCGCACGCCGAAGCGCCCGACACCCCCATTGTGGTGCTGACGGGGCTTCACGACGAAGACCTGGCGGTGAAGGCTCTGCGCGAGGGCGCGCAGGACTATCTCGTCAAGGGACAGGTGGACGGGCGCCTGTTGTACCACGCGATCCGGTACGCCATCGAGCGCCACCGGGTGGAGGAGGCGCTAGTGGCCACTCAGGCGCGGCTGCAACAGGTGCTCACGTCGACTCCGGCGGTCCTCTACGCCACCGCCATTACTCCTGAGGGCTTCTCCCCGACGTGGGTGAGCGACAACATCCTCCGCGTGGTCGGATACGAGGCGCGGGAAGCGACGACACCGACCTGGTGGATCGATCACCTTCACCCGGAGGACCGGCCGCGGGTCGAGCGCGAGGTCCGCAGGCTCCTGACCGATGGCCGCCTCACAACCGAATACCGGTTCCGGCGCAAGGACGGGAGCTACGCGTGGGTGCAGGACGACTCCCGGCTCCTCCTCGACGCTGCGGGCAAGCCGGGCGAAGTGTTCGGCGCCTGGCTCGATGTGGCGGAACGAAGGCAGGCGGAAGAGGCGCTGCGGGAGAGCGAACAGCGGTTCCGCGAACTGGCCGACAACGTGCGGGAGGTCTTCTTCGTGGCCGACCCCGAGACCGGCCAGGCTCTGTATCTGAGCCCCGCGTACGAAGAAGTGTTCGGGCGCAGCCGCGAGCATGCTTACGCCGAGCGCAGCCACTGGCTCGAAGCGGTCCACCCCGAGGACCGGGAGCGCCTGTTGGCGGAGATTCTCGCGACCGTCAGGGGTGCTGAGCCGGGCAGCGAACTCTTTCGGGTGGTCCGCCCGGACGGCTCCGTCCGCTGGGTCCGGAGCCGGGTGTCGCCCGTGCGGGACGCGTCGGGCAAGGTGGTGCGCACGGTGGGAATCGCGGAAGACGTGACGGAGCTGCGGCGCGCGCAGGAGCAGCTGGTCGAGGCGCAGAAGATGGAGGCCATCGGCCGGCTTGCGGGCGGCGTCGCGCACGACTTCAACAACCTGCTCACGGCGATCACGGGCCACGGGGAGCTCGTCCTGGGAGCGCTGCGCGCCGGCGAGCCGTTGCGGGAGGACATCGAGGAGATGCTCAAGGCCGCCGAGCGCGCGGCCGCGCTCACCAAGCAGCTCCTCGCGTTCAGCCGCCGGCAGGTGCTCGAGCAACGCGTCGTGGACTTGAACGCGCTCGTGGCCGACCTAGACAGGTTGCTGCGCAGCTTGATCGGCGAGGACATCGAGCTGCACACGATCCCCGGCGAGGGCCTGGGCGCGGCGCGGGCCGACCCCGGGCAGCTCCAGCAGGTCATCCTCAACCTCGTCGTGAACGCCCGCGACGCCATGCCCAAGGGAGGAAAGCTGACGATCGAGACGCGGAACGTTGAGCTGGACACCGGGTCCAGGACCGCCCACGAGCCGGTCAAGCCGGGGGCCTACGTGATGCTCGCGGTGAGCGATACGGGCGCCGGGATGACCGAGGAGGTTAAGACGCGGGTCTTCGAGCCGTTCTTCACCACCAAGGAGGTGGGCAGGGGCACGGGCCTCGGTCTCGCCATGGTCTACGGGGTCGTACGGCAGTCCGGCGGTTACGTCTGGGTCTACAGCGAGCCCGGCACGGGAACCGCCTTCAAGATCTATCTGCCCCGGGTGGACGAGCAGCCGGTCGAGCTGGCCGTTCGGCCGTCTCCTGCGGAGCCGGTGGGCGGGACCGAGACCGTGCTTCTCGTCGAGGACGAGGACGTCGTCCGCCGGCTTGCCCGCATCGCGCTGGCCAAGCGAGGCTATCGCGTGCTCGAAGCGGCCAACGGAGCGGAGGCACTGCTGCTCTGCGAGCGCGAGCAGAGGCCGATCGAGATGCTCATCACGGATGTGGTGATGCCCGGGATGACCGGCCCCGAGCTGGCCCGGCAGCTCGCCTCCCGCCGCCCGCAGATGAAGGTGCTCTACGTCTCGGGGTACCCGCAGCGCGCGATGGCGCAGCAGCGGGCGCTCCCGCCGGGATCGGCGTTTCTCGACAAGCCGTTCACGCTCGACGGCCTCACTCGCAGGGTGCGGCAGATGCTCGACGCGAGCATTTCCTGATTCGCGGGAGTCGCTTCCGGTCCGCGACCTACACCGTCGTGGCGGACCCGAGCGTCAGCCAGTCGGTCCGCACCCGGTCCCACCCCTGGATCAGGAAGCCGTACGACTCGAAGAACTTGCGAATGCGCGGCCGCTCCCAGCCGACGGTCCTTTCCAGGATGGGCGCCAGCACGGCGAGCACATTGGCGCCGAGCACGGTTCGTGTCGCGATCTGTGCGATGTGCTTGGTTTCCGAGACCGCGATCGTGAACCCGTCGCGCGCATTCACGTGAAGCATGACGTGGATGTCCGAGCTTCCGTCACCGACATAGATGATGTGGTCCGGCCCCACCTGCAGAGCCGCCTGGAGCTCGTCGAGGACCGCGACCTTTCCGTATCCGGCGGTGGCCCGCACGATCGTATCGATCTCCCCGGAACCGTTGAAGCGAAACTCGGTTCCGAAGATGTGGTCGGCGGGCACGATCCCTTCCAGGGCCGACCGTATCACCTCGACCGGCGAGGCGGACAAGATATAGAAGTCGAACCGATAGCCGTCGATTCCGTGGTCGAGAATCTCATACAGCAGTTGGATGCCCTCCTTGAGCCGGAGCCGCTTACCGACTTCATAGAGATGCTCCTGGCGAACCCGGCTGCGAAACTCGGGATCGTGGAGCAAGAGGTACGCCAACTCCGCCCCTTGCTGGACGAGGTTGAGTTTCGCCATACCCGCCGCCTTGCGTTCGAACTCGTCGGTCCCGATGCCGAGAATCTCACTCAGGACGTAACCGGAGTCGTTGAATGTGAGCGTCTGATCGAAGTCGCTGGCGAACAGATAGCGTTTGACGGACTTGTCGGTCATGTCGCGTGATCTCACTCCGTGATTTCTGCCGTTACCCGGCCTGCTCCACCCGTCGGCGAACCCCGCCCGCAGGGCCGAAGTTCCGGGCTGCTGGCTAAGTAGCGTTCCCATCCCCACATGCAACGCCCCCACGCTCGGCAACGGGAGCGTGGGGGCGTCCGCGATAAGCCTGAGCTGGGATGACGAGCTAGGGTCCAGACTGATTCATAGGGGAAGTGTAATGGGGCTCCGTGCCCGGCGTCTACCCACCATCGGGTGGGGCCGCGGCCCCCCCAGTTTCGAGTGACCGCCGCAGGCGACCTGTGCGCGCGTGACACGCATCACGGCCGGCGCGGCGGGAGCGTTGTGACGCGGGACACGGGTCGCCCGGTATACGTCTACACACACCGGTTCCCACCGAGGTGTCGTTATGACAAGCCCTGGCGTCTTTTTTCCACGTCTTCTTTTCACGGTTCTTTTCCACGTCTTCTTTTCACGTCTTCTCTTGGCGCAACTCATCTCGATCAAGACGGTCCCGATCGCTCAAGGGGATCAGTTCGAGATCTACCCATCTCGCAATCTGGCGATGGGTGGTGTGTCGATCGCAGTGCCCGACACGCTGCTCGATCCCTTCCGTAACCCGGCGAAAGGAGCGCGGCTCGCGGCCGCCCCGCGCTTCTTCGGCTCCCCCACCTTCTACGGCGTCTCGAACGGGGCGGGAGGGGGACGGACCCTGCCCCTCGCCGCGGTCACGCAGGCCGGCAGTTGGTACGGAGGTCTCTCCCTCGCGCTTCAGGAAGTCGATGCAAGCCCGCCGCCCGTTGGGGTGGCCGTGCCGTTTGTTGCCCAGGCCCGCGCCGCGATCCTCCCGGACGTGCCGGACCCCGCTCCGGACCAAGGGTCGCACGGCAACGCCTACGCGTTCGCGATGCTGGGCAAGGTCCTGGCCGAGCCCAAACTCTCGCTCGCGGGCAGCGTCTCCTGGTCCAGGCTCACGGCGGTTGACGGCGTTGACCTGCTATACCCGGGCAGCCAGGCCATCCATCAACTCGGCCACGCGGCCGACTTCCGGGTCGGCATGCTGAAGGAATGGGCGGGAGACCGCTCGCTCGAGGCCGTCGCGCTGCACGACCGGTTCGGGATGACCGACGATGTGACTTACCTCGACTCGTTCTGGGACCCCGGCACGCAACGAGTACGGCAGCGCGCCCGGGTTGAGCACGAGCTCGACCGCACCAACACCTGGGGGCTGCACCTCCAGTACGAGCGCCCGCTCGGGGCCTCCGGATGGCGCGTCGGCTGGCTCGCGACCGGCAATCTCATGTCCCATCCCAAGATCCCCAACTACGAGATCATGAACATTCCGCGCGATCCGGGGCGCTCGCATGCGTACAACCTGGGCGTCGGGTTCTCGCGAACGAACGGGCCGGCGACGTTCGGCATCGATGCGATTTACGAGCCGATCTGGAGCGAGACGTGGGCCGAGGCCGAGGCGCCGACCGAGACGGCGCTCGGTGACACGATCCCGGTGGGGGGCAAGACCGTGGAGAACCATTTCCGCTTCTCGGACGCGGTCTTCCGGATGGGCGTCAGTCGCGAGCTCACGGTCGGCGGTCGCCCGCAGGTGGCCCTGCTGCAGCTCGGCCTGGCGGCGCGCTCGATCCACTACCGGCCCGATCAGTACGACCGCGTTCAGGTCTCGGGACGGAACCAGGTGGAGTCGTGGGTGGAGTGGACGCCGACGTGGGGGCTCACTGTCCGCTTCCCGGAGCTCGAGCTGCGCTACAGCGGGCGCGTCACGAAGGGGACGGGGCGGCCGGGGGTTGGGGTACGGGCCAACGGATGGGCGCTGGAGGACGCCGGCGCCGTGCGGGCCGGCAGCCTCCTCGTGGCGCCGAGCGGTCCGCTCACCCTGGATGCGGTCAGTGTCGTCACGCATCAGTTCTCGCTGTCTCTCCCAATTCGCTGAGCCGGGACGGAGGAGGCGCGGATGACACGCACACTCTCCACGATCTGCCTCGGCCTGGTCGCGCTCGGCGCGGGGTGCGACCGGAGAAGTTCGCCCGCCGAGCCGACCTCGATCGACGCGGCGCTGCGACGGGACCTGGCGCGTTGGGGCGTGATCCCGATCGGGCCGATGCCGGCCCAGGATCCGGCGCTCGTTGCGCTCGGCCGGGCGCTGATGTTCGACAAGATCCTCAGCGGGAACCGGGACATCTCCTGTGCGACCTGCCATCAGCCGTCGGAGCACGCCGGCGACGGCCTGTCCCTGGCCGTCGGGACGGGTGGGACCGGGCTCGGGCCGTCGCGCACGCTCGGGCCGGGGCGGCAATTCGTCCCCCGCAACGCGCCGTCGCTCGTCAACGGGGGGCTCGGCTTGTTTTACCTGTTCTGGGACGGCCGGATCTCCGGCTTCCAGTCGGGACCACGATGTTCCCCGTGGTAGATCGTCGCGAGATGCGCGGCGGGCCAGGCGACCGCGACGTGTTCGGCAACCCGAACGAGCTGGCCCAATTCGGCGACAGCCAGTTCGTCGAGATCTGGCAGGCGGCGATGCGACGGGTACTGGCCATTCCGGAATACGTGACGATGTTCAGCGCCGCCTTCCCGGGCATGCCGACCGACCGGCTCGGCTTCCAGCACGCAGCCACGGCGATTGCCGCGTTCGAGATGCAGCCGTTGACGAAGACCGACTCGCCGTTCGACCGCTACCTCAACCGCGACGATGCCGCGTTGACGCTGGAGCAGAAGCGGGGCGCATTGCTGTTCTTCGGCGACGCTCGGTGCTCGAGTTGCCACAACGGCGCGTTCCTCGGCGGGGGGCAGTTCGCGAACAACGGAGCACCCCAGCTTGGACCCGGGAGGGGAGCGGGTGCGCCGCTGGACTTCGGCCACGGCGACGTGATCAACAACGAGTTCGGTCGGTTCACGTTTCGGGTGGCCCCGCTGCGCAACGTCGAGCTGACGGCGCCGTACTTCCACGACGGCGCCTATCCCACGCTCGCGGCCGTGGTGCGTCATTACAACAACGTGCCGGTCGCCCTACGGGGGTTCGACGTCTCGCAACTCGCTCCGGCGCTCCGCAGCCTGTATCACGGCGAGGAGGCTACGATCGGCGCGGTGCTCGCGGGGCTGGACTCCCGGCTGCGTCAGCCGCTCGGCCTCACGGACGACGAGCAACGCGACCTGGTGGCGTTCCTCGAGTCGCTGACGGACCCGTCGGCGCGAGACCTCCGCTCGCTCACTCCTGCGGCGGTCCCGAGCGGGTTGCCGGTGCAGGAGTGAGCTGCGCCAGCGCCGTGGCGACTTGATGCGGCGCGCCGGTCGCGGCGACGCCGCCTACGGGTGTCAGCGGCCGGGCCGGCTCCGACTTGAGATAAGCGTGGGGGTCGTGATACACGGCGCCCGCCGGTAGCCAGCTCCACAGTGGCCCGAGGTCGTCGCGCACCCGATCGAGATAGAAAGCCGGCAGCTCGCTCGTTTCCTGCTCGAAATACCGCCGCAGCTGCACGTCCGCGTCGAGCCGGCGCCGCAGTTCCGTATAGTACTTGAGCCTGCCGAACCCTTCCGACGAGACCGCTCGGACCACGTTCATCCAGCGCGGGATGACCGTCCTCGTGCCCTTGAAGCGGTTGACAATCGCGCGCCAGGAGAACGTGTACCTGGTCAGGCCGATCAGGTGATCGTAGAAGTCACGCCACGCGTAGTTCTTCGGCTTGATGTTCATGGCGTGGTTGTTGTCCAGAAAGTGGAACGGGAAGGGGAGCACGCGATCGGCGCGCTGGTATTGGAGGTTCAGCGGCGCCGCCCGTCCAAACGCTGAGAGCAGCGAATAGCCGGGGAACGCCCCCGGGGTGAGATCCACGAATCGTTTGGTGAGCTCGAACGGCTCCTGCCCGGCGTCCGTGTCGAGCCCGAGCACGAAGTTGGTCTGCACGTAGGGGATGTGGCGCAGGATCATGTTGACGTGGTCGGAGACCTGGCGGACCTTGTCCATCCCTTTCAGCTGGCCGGTCTTGGACTTGTTGCCGAGGTCGTACCACGATTCGACGCCCGGCAAAAGGGCCTTGAAGCCGTTGCGCTGGAGCCGCTTCAGGTGAGGCTCCGAGAGCAGGGACAGGCTGCTTTCCGCGATGAAGTCGATGCCGTTGGGAGGCACCGCCTCCTCGATCGCGTCGAGGTAGTCGTCGAAACGGACCCCGAAGTTCGGATCGTGCCAGGCGACGCGCGGCCGTGGCACCGTCCGGACCAGGAACCGCAGGTCGTCTTTCAGCACCCCGAAATCGAGCGGTTGATACGGCACGACCGAGTCGATGCAGAAGCTGCACGTGTAGGGACACCCGAGACTGCCGAGCATCGGCACGATCTTGATGAGAGGCGCTTTTCGAAGCGTGGGCTCGATGAACTTCCAGCGCTCGCGAACGCCGGGGAGGTGGGCGGGTTGGCGCGGTGCCGCGAGGTGCAGGCCGATCGGCCGGTGGGGCGAGCAGTCGCGCAGCACCTCGCGGATCACGACCTGGTCGGTGAAGCCCACGACGTAGTCGAAGTACTGCCGAGCGTCCTCCGGGTAGCAGCGCGCATGGGGCCCCCCAAGCGCCGTTACCGCCTTCCGCGAGCGAAACAGGTTGCTGATCGCATACCCCAGGAGCGCGGCTTCGGTGAACGCGCCGATGAAGACCAGGTCGACCGGGTCCGGCAGTTCCGCGACGAGATTTTCGAATCCGGTATAGCAGACTAGCGTGACCTCGTGACCCTCGGCCTCGCACCACACGGCGACGGCTTGGGGCATGATGCTCGCGAGGTTGGGGTTCATGACGCGCGCATACAGCGCGCGAGTCGGGCCTTTGGTGACCAGGTCGATGACGCCTATTCGGAGCCGACGCAAGCGGGCCCCCGGGGAGGTAGAGGGGCACCATTATTCAACAATGTCGTCCATAATTCAACGACCGTGATCCCTTTGCCTTCGCGGTTGGCACGTGAGGTGTGTCACGTCGAAACGGCAGACGGCGTGGGCACAGCCTCGTGAAGCTCCGCTATCCTTCTAAAAGGAGGCCTCGTGATGAGGGCCCTCACCTTCCCCAAAGCCCTGACGCTGATTGCGCTCGTTCTTCTGGTGCTCCGGCGCGCGCTGTGGGTCGAGACGAGCAAGGTCGCGATGCCACCTGCCCCATTCCCACGAGAAGCGATGGCGATCGTCGTTTCGCTCGTGGTCTTGGGCGCGAGCCTCTTCGTCATTCTCTCGAAGAAGTACCCGCCTGAATCGGACCGGTGGGCGTACGGCGTGGTCGGGACGATCGTGGGCTTCTGGCTGGCCTGACCTCCCTAGTCCCAACCTGAACCAGTCCTCCCGATCCGGGCATCCTATCAATAGCTTGCGAGATTCTCCGGCGGCGGCCGGGGACGAGGAGGACTGACCATGGCCGGACGTGGCCCCCGTGGCCCCCACCTGGTGACCCTGTTGCTGCTGGCGGCCGTCGGCCCCGTTGGGGCACAGGACACGATGACTCACGCGCAGCTGGAGGCGGTGCGGTCTCGCTATCCCCGAGCGGCCCAATGGGAAATCCGGGTTCGCGCCGGCACGCGGCTCGATTCGCTGCGCCGGTTGTACGAACGCCGGCTGCACCGCATCGCGGCGGCGACCGACGTCGAAGACCAGTCGCCGTATCCCCTGTGGTATCGAGCGTACCTCCGCGAGCGGTTTCCCACGCTGCCGACCTCGGGACGGTACCAGTACCCGCGGGTGACCGCTCAAATGCTCACGTGGATGGGCTCGCATCAGGATTTAAGCGTTCCGCCGTCGCGGCCGCCGGGCGGCTCCGGCGGGCCGGGACCGGCGCGCGTCGCCATGGTGGCCGGCAACGTCGATGTATCCAATCTGAGCGAGCGGCACAGCGAATCCTCCGTGGCCGTCGACTATCACGCTCCCCGCTATCTGATCGCAGCGTCCAACAACATCACGGGGTCCGGCCGTCTGAAGGTGTTCTTCTCCTCGGACGGCGGCGGAAGCTGGAACAGCACGGAGCTGCCCCTGGACGAGGGGGCGGCGTTCCACTCCGACCCTGCCGTGGCCTGGGCGCCGGACGGCACGGCGTGGGCTGCGACGCTGGGCATCGACATCGCCGGCGTGGTGAAGGTGCAGATGTACAGATCCACGGACCGGGGAGCCACGTGGAGCTTCGTGAGAACAGTCTCGACGGGCGGTGCCAACGACAAGGAGTTGATGTGGATCGACACCGACGATGCGAGTCCCCACAAAGGCAGCATCTACGTCGCCTGGGACGAAGTCGGCTCGGGCATGCGGTTCGCCCGCTCTACGGACAGCGGGGCCACCTGGTCTCCGGTGGCCACGCTCTCGTCGGACGCGGCGATCGGCGCCGATCTGACCACGGGGCCCTCCGGCGAGCTGTACGTGGCCTGGCCGGACGTCACCGCGCGCGAGATCAAGGTCCGCAAATCGACCGACGGTGGAGCGACGTTCGGACCGGTGCAGCGCATCGCGATGACGAACGATCAGTATGAGGTCTCCATCCCCGCCATGTGCAGGCGCAACGTGTTGATCTACGTCGTGATCGGGGTGGACCGGTCGTCGGGGCCGAGGCGGGGGAGCGTGTACGCGGCCTGGGACGACCGCGACGGGGCCGGGGCCGATCCGGGGTGCACCGGCCTGACGAGTGCGTCGAACGCGAACGTCTACTTCAGCCGCTCCACCGACGGCGGCGCCACCTGGCTCGCGACGCCCGTGATCATCCACTCCAACCCTCCCGAGACCGATCAGTTCAATCCCTGGATGGATGTGGATCCCGACAACGGAGACATCCACGTCATCTACTACGACACGCGGAACGACGGGAGCCGCAAGGACGTCCGATTGTATTACGCCCGCTCGAGCGACGGGGGTGTGACGTGGGGAGACGAGACCGAGGTCGCCACGGCTCCCACGGACGAGACCGACCCGGCGGCGGACCAGGGGAACCAATACGGAGACTACAACGGCTTAGCCGTGTATCGCGGCGTGGCGCTCCCGACGTGGACCGACCGGCGCGGCGGAGTTCCCGACGGAAAGGAGCAGATTTACACCGCCCGGATCAGTGCGGGCGGTTCTCCTCCTCCACCTCCGCCGCCCGCCGCGTTGACCGTCCAGCTGCTGCCCAACGTGGCGCTCGATCCGGCCCAGACGGCGACGGCGCGTGCGACACTCACCCGGGGTGGCGCACCGGTCGCTGGGGAAGAGGTGTTGTTCGCAACAGCGAACCCGAGCATCGCTTCCGTGTCGCCCGGCTCCGTGCCGACCAACGCGGCAGGCGTGGCAGAAGCGATGGTAACGGCGCAAAGCCGCGGTAATACCACGCTCACCGCGGCCTCGGCAGGCCAGATCGCCGTCGCTGCGGTCCGCGTGCCGACCCTCTCGGCAGTGGGGGCCGTCGGGTTGGTCCTCGCAATGGCCCTGCTGGCCCTGTACCGCTTGCGACGGCAAGCGCATCGCAGCTGACATGCGCGGCCACCTGCGCACCGGTGCGTGGCGGTTTCTGCTCATCGTGACGGCCGTGGGCGTGGCGGCGTGGGCGTTGTATCGGGAAGCGATCGTGGGGCCCGTCGTCCTGCCGCTGCAGGTGCTGACGGCCCAGCTCACACTGGCCTCGGTTCACCTGCTGGGGCTCGAGGGCGCCCGCCTCGGCACCGTCGTCTATCACCCGGAGGGGTTCGGCTACGAGATCTCTCACGGATGCACGGGCCTCGTGCCGGTTGCCTTGCTCGCGACCGGGATCCTCGCGTACCGGGCGTCCGTAGCCGAGAAGATCGTGGGTGTCCTGGTGGGCGCGCCCGCACTGCTCTTGCTGAATCTGGTTCGCTTGGTGCATCTCTATGTCGTCGGAGTCCGCCGGCCATACTGGTTCGCTCCCCTCCACCAGTGGGTTTGGGAGCTCGCCGTCGTCCTGGCTACCGCCGGCTTGTGGGTGGCGTGGCTGCTTTGGGTAGATCGGGACCTCTCGCACGATACTGAAAGAGGTCATGGAGGGGTTTGGAGGGTTGGGCGCCCTTCAGGGCGTCCAATCAACGGGGTGGGACATCGCGTGCCGAGGAAGTTGATGGCCGCACGGAACGTGTGTCGGTGAGTGAACCGTGGCGATCGGGACGAGATTCGCGTTCTTGCCGCTCGCGCTGGGCGGACTGTTGCTGTCGGCGCTGCTAATCCATCGGAGCCTCCCCGACTCGAGACGAGTCGAGCTTTCGACCGAGCATCGCTCAGTGGCGCCTCCCATGGCGATTCCCGACGACTCCACTCCGCGCCCTGCCCCGAACGGTCCAGGGGGAGGAGGGGAGGGAAGTAGGGGCGCAGCATGCTGCGCCCCTACACCAGGAACGAACGCCACCGGGAAGCGGGGGGCGCAGGGGGCGCAGGGGCGAGACACGATCCGTGCACGGTATCCTAAGGATTGGGACGTCCACATCCCCCCGGGCTCCCGGCTCGACTCGCTTGCTCGTGCACTCGCTCGGGAGGTCACCGTCCTTCCTTCCCGAGACCTCGAGGATCAGACCCCGCTGCCGCTCTGGTTTCGCGTTTACCTGCGAAAGAAGAACCCCAACCTTCCCACTACCGGCCCGTA
>QHVD01000481.1 GCA_003222235.1 Gemmatimonadota bacterium
GGCCAACCCCGGGCTTGCGCCCGGGGTTAGGCACAGCTTCTGGCGATCGTTCGTACGCTGCGCGTCCGCGCGAGCTATGATGGGAGATAGTCCGTCTTCCCCGGATCAGTGATCTTGACCCGGCATTGGTAGCGCCGCTCGAGCTCATCGAGGACGCGGGCGAGCTCTTCGGGGGAACGGAAGCAGCGGTGGGCCGCGACGCCCAGGCGCAGGCGCCGGATCATCGCCCGCTCGGCGCGGTAGCCGAACTGATGCTCGACAACCTGTCCCGAGAGGGCCACCCAGCCCCGAACCCACGTCTCGGCACCCAGCGCCGAATTGAATTGTCCCCGACCGGGCCGTGTCCCGGGCTTCAACGCGTACACGCCGGAGCTACACCCCGGAAACGGGAGCGGGCATTGGTCGGCGGTGAACACCGGGCCGTCCCAGGCGGTGCTTCGGGCCTTCCCAGACCGTGGCTCGCGTGAGGGACACGAGCTGTAGTCCACCGTCGGGCGCCCGGCGGACATCCCACAATCGCCACGCCAACAGTTCCCCGCCCTGCCATTTCACGACGGGCAGGTCATTGGGCCATTGCCAGTGAACGCCGATCGGCCTCATGCTCGTGTTCCGTCGGCTGCCCCCTCCCCCGGCTCCCCGGCAGCGGACACGAGCGTCGTCGCCCCTCGGGGCTCCGGCAGCTCGATTTGGGGTTCGCGCGGGACGGGTGCGCCCGCCGGTTCGCGCTCGACTGGAATGGTGGCCGGCACGTCTTCGAGGACGCGCACGATGGGTCCGAGGTCCATATGAAGGCCCTTTCAGTGATGCGTTGCCGTCCCGAATCGCGCATGGCTCCGGGCCCTTTTAGGGTCCGGCCGGCTGGGCCACCGTGCGCTCCCCAGCGGGAGCAGGGCTACGGTTGGCGCGCGGGTCGTCGAGCCGGGGCTCTCGCCGCACTCTCCATGCACCGGCAGGCGGAACGGTCCTGCCGGGTTCGTGGTCTACGTCATCCGCAGGGAATGTGACACCCCGATAAACGATCGGGGCCTGCGACTAACAGTCGCGGGCCCCTGCGCCGCGACTTAGATGGTGACTGCGCACTCACGCGGCCCATCAAGTCGGAGAAATCGCCGCGCATGCGTATTGTACGATTGCACCTGCCCCGATGTCTAGATCACCGTCAATCACCCTCAACGGGTAGCCCGGGGCCGCCGTCGGATCCTTGTCGATCCGCTCGGGTGCGACCGTGCTCACGGCCGAACCGGGCCGCACCGCCCGCGGGGCGCTTGCCCCCTGCGCTCCAGCCATCATCTTCTACGGGAACCGACACCCCGCCCGGCGGAGGACCCCCGTGACCACCAAGTACGAGAGCGCCGACCTCATTCTCAAGCTGTACGACCTGCGCCGGGAAGAGAAGCTGCGAGCGGCGCGAGAATGGTTCTTGAGGGGGTTCCATCCCGAGAGCGCAGAGGAGGTGCTCGACATCTGGTCGGGACCGGACAGCGCCCCCTACCGCATGGTCACGACCTATTGGAACATGGCCGCGTCGCTCGTCAACAACGGCGCGATCGACCCGAAGATGTTCGCCGATGCCAACTCGGAGCACTTCACCGTGTTTGCCAAGCTGCACCCATTCCTCGCCGAAATCCGGGCGCAGCGGCAGAACCCCGGTTACCTGCGCCAGCTGGAGCGGTTGATTCTCGACGACCCCAACGCCGAGCAGCGGCTCGCGGCCACGCGGCGCTTCCTCGAGGCCCGCAAAGCGCAGGGCCACGCGCGGCCCGCGGCCAAGAGCGCGGCGAAGGCCGCGCGGCGTTAGAAGCCCGCGGAGTAGACCGTTCGGAGGAGCGATGAATGCCCATCGGAGGACTCTCTACGCCTGCTGCCTGGCCGCGCTCGCCGCGGCTGCGCCACCCGTGAGCGCCCAGCGCACCGCGAAGCCCGTGCTGCACGGGCGGCACTGGGTCG
This sequence comes from Gemmatimonadota bacterium, assembly GCA_003222235.1. Taxonomy (GTDB): domain Bacteria; phylum Gemmatimonadota; class Gemmatimonadetes; order Gemmatimonadales; family GWC2-71-9; genus AG12. Next base: position 1,948 of record QHVD01000481.1, read on the forward strand.
CGATCACCGGCAAGCCGCTCGGCGCGACGGCCGGCGCGATGATGTTCCAGAAGGGCGGCAACGCCGTGGACGCGGCGTGCGCGATGCTCGCCGCCGTCACCACGATGTGGGATGTGCTTTCCTGGGGCGGCGAGACGCAGGCGCTGATCTACGATCCGCACACCGGCAAGGTGATCGGCATCGACGCCCTAGGCGTCGCGCCCACGGGGGCGACCCCGGAGTTCTTCCGCAGCAAGGGGATGGCGTATCCCCCCGAGTACGGGCCGCTCGCCGCGGTAATCCCGGGGACCCCCGGGGGTCTCATGACGATGCTCGCCGAGTACGGCACGCTGAGCCTGAAGGACGTGCTCGAGCCCGCGATCCAGATGGCCGACGGGTATCCGATAGAGGCGGAGACCGCGAACTCCATCGAGCGCAACAAGGAGCGTATCAAGCAGTGGAAGTATTCGCGGGCCGTCTACCTCACCCACCCCGGTGAGAAGCGCGAAGCGCCCTACGCCGGTGAGGTCTTTCACCAATCCGATCTCGCCGTCACCCTGCGCAAGCTCGTCGAGGCCGAGCAACAGGCGCTCAAGACCGGGAAGAGCCGCAAGGACGCGATCGCCGCCGCCTACGACCGCTTCTACAAGGGCGACATCGCCCGCGAGTTCGTACGTGGGGTGCAGGAGGAGGGCGGGCTCATCTCGCTCGAGGACCTCGCGGCATGGAAAGTCCGGGTCGAGGAGCCGGTCATGACGACCTACCGCGGCATCGAGGTCTACAAGCTCACGCACTGGACGCAAGGGCCCGCGATGCTCCAGGCGCTGAACATCCTCGAGAACTTCGACCTGAAGGGCATGGGGTTCAACAGCGCCCGCTACATCCACGCCCTCTACCAGGCGATGAATCTCGCCTTCGCCGACCGCGACTTCTATTACGGCGATCCGTATTTCCCGCCCGAGGAGCCGATCGCGGGGCTCTTGTCGAAGCAGTACGCAAAGGCGCGCGCGCAAGGGATCAACTGGGAGCGGAACGACCCGGGCGTGAAGCCGGGCGATCCCTATCCCTTCATGGGCAAGGTCAATCCCTACCGGCGGCTCTTGGAGAGCTGGCCGGGGGTGACCCCGGCCACGGGCGGAGGCGGCGGGGGCGGCGGGGGCGACGATCGCTCGTTCGAGGAGGCGTTCTTCGGGGGCACCACGTCCATCGAGGCGGCCGACGAGCAGGGCTGGGTGG
>QHVD01000482.1 GCA_003222235.1 Gemmatimonadota bacterium
CGAGCGGCGGGTGGATCCCGGCGGTGATCGCGGGGCGAACGGGGGTCGGGATGAGCCAGCGCATGCAGAGCTTCGTCCTGAACGAGGCGGAGAACCCGTTCAACGTGCTCGCGCCCGGCAAGCGCCCCCGCGTGACGCTCACCCCGACCCTCGCTCTCAGAGAGGGGAAGCCGTTCCTCGCCATGGCAGTGCAGGGCGGCGACACGCAGGACCAAAACCTGCTCCAGTTCTTTCTCGACATCGTCGAGTTCGGGATGAACGTGCAGGAGGCGGCCGAGGCGGCGAACATCACCAGCTACCAGATGCGCAGCTCGTTCGGGAACCACGAGTCGCGGCCCGGCCGGCTCACGCTCAACGAGTCCGTGCCGCCCTGGGTACGAAAACAGCTGCGGGCGATGGGCTACATCCTCGACTTCGAGCCGCTCA
>QHVD01000483.1:0-2351 GCA_003222235.1 Gemmatimonadota bacterium
ACGCGCAGCGGGAGCCGCGGATTCGGGTGCCGATGACCCGCTTGCCGAGCTCCGGCGGGATCCCAGTGCTCCCAACGTTGACGATGTGCTCGCGGCGATCGTGCGCCGGGTGGAGCTGGACGTGAAAAGCCGCCGGATCGAGCACGTGCTCGACATCGTCGCCGGGATCGCGCGCATCGAGCAACGGCTCCCCGACGGAAGCGGCGTCCGGCGGCACTACGCAATCGCCATGCGGCGCATCTGCACCAAGGCCGTGCTCGAGGCGCTGGTGCAGCTCCTGGCGGTGCCGAAGCACCGCGCCGAGGCGCTCTTCGCGTTGCAGCGCGCCGGGGAGGACGGGATGGAAGTGATGCTGGACATGCTCGTCGCCGCACCCACCGTGAGCGAGCGGCGCATGGTGTTCGACGCGTTGACCCAGATGACGCAGGGCACCGAGCAGCTGGTCCACATGCTCGACCACCCCGAATGGTTCGTCGTGCGGAACGTGGCGGAGCTCGTGGGCGAGCTGGGCATGGAGGAGGCCGTGCCGGCGCTGAGCCGGCAGCTCGGTCATGCCGACGACCGGGTGCGGAAGGCGGCGGCGCTGGCGCTCGCCAAGATCGGCACGCGAAGCGCGGCCGAGCCGCTGCGGCGCGCGTTGCGCGACCGGTCCCCGGAGGTGCGGATCCAGGTCGCCCTGGGCATCGGGGGCCGGAAGGCGAGTGCCCTCGCGATGCCGCTCGTCGTCGCATTAGATGAGGAAAAGGACGAGGCGGTCGGGCGCGAGCTGATCTTGGCCCTGGGCCGCGTCGCGACTCCGGACGCGGTGCAGGCGCTCATCAAGGTCGCCCAACCAGCCGGCCGGATCTTTGGCCGCAAGCCCGCTGCAGTGCGCGTCGCCGCGGTCGAGGCGCTACGACTCGCGGCCACTCCTGCGGCGGTCGGGACGCTGGAGGGCCTGGCCGAGGACCGCGACAAAGAAGTGAGGGAGGCGGTGCGGACTGCCCTCGCGGAGCTCGCGCAGAAGCCGCGCGACTAAGGGCGCGGTTCCGGGACGAGCAGCGGCGCCTCCTCGACCATCCGGTAGGCATACCCGGCGCACTTCACGGCCGGGTTCGTGGGCTCGAACATCCCTCTCGGATTCGGCTTGAACAACCACACGTGCAAGTCGTAGTGGCTCATGTCCAGCGGCATCAGCGGGTGATGCCCCTGCATCGGGCCGTCGAACGGCTGGTTCAGGAGCCGCGGCCGTTCCTTCACGCCCGTCGCGAGTGGGACGAACCACTCGGCGCCGACCAGGCGCAGCTTGCCGCCGTGCGGCTCGTACAGCAAGACCTGCGGGCGATTCGGGTCGGGGACAGGGCCGATGGCCTGGACGTTGAGAAAGTGCACACCCATGGCGCCCGGCTGATAAGGGACGTGACCCGGTTCACCCGGTCGCTCGAATTCGACGCACCCTAGAGTCGAGAAGTAGCCGTCGTGGATCGCCACGACGGGGTCTTGGTATTTCTGGAGAGCTTCGCGTAGGCGATCGAGGGCCCGATTATCGGGCTCATCCCGGCCGTGGGGAGGGCGAGCAGCCGTGCCGAGGGACACAGCTATTGCGATACCGAGCGCGGTTGTGCGCTTAGTCATTGGGAGGCCCCGTGTTGTGGCAGTGTGGCGGTGACGCAACAGACCTCCCTAACGATACAGCGTCGGCGCCACCTCCGCCAGGGCGATTCCCTAGTCCCGCCTCACGCTCGCGGCCCACTCGCCAAGCGTAGTGGGCTTGATGCCGTATTTCTTCGCGTTCCCCGCGATGTCGACGTCGTAACCCACGCGATCGAACCATTCCAGCATGATCGCGAAGTCCTCGCTGGACTTGCGGATCTCCGCTATGGGGAGCTGCTGGAAGACGATCGTCCGGCCGGCGGCCTTGCTGAGGATGTTCGCCGTCTCGGGCATGGTGTGCGCATCTCCGGCGATATCGATCTCCCGGCGGTTCAGTTCCGTAGGCTTCTCGAACGCCAGCAGGCCGTACTTGCCAATGTCGGCGACCGCGATCATCTGGAGCACGGTCGTGGGCTTGATCCCCATCATCAGCTTGCCCTGATCAATCCCCGGCTTGAACCAGGGCGAGAGAAAGTTTTCCATGAAGAACGCCGGCCGGATGATGACATGCGACGGAAAGGTGAGCCCGCGCACCGTCTCCTCGATGCGCCACTTGTTGTCGAAGTGGGGGATTCCGGTCTTGCGGTGTGCGGACGCGACGGACGTATAGACGTAGTACTGGACGCCGTTCTTTCTGGCGATCTCGGCGATGCGCTTGCTCTGCGCTTCCTCCCCCTCGACGCCCGCTTCCCAGGTGTTCTGTACGGCGAACACCCCCC
>QHVD01000483.1:2359-4750 GCA_003222235.1 Gemmatimonadota bacterium
GTCGAGATCGCCCTTGACGATCTCGGCACCGAGCCCGGCGAGCACCTGGGCTGCGTCGCTGTCCGGCTTCCGCGTCATCGCACGCACGCGGTGCCCCCGCCCGAGCAGCTCCCGCGCCACCGCGCCGCCCTGATGGCCGCTCGCGCCGGTGACGAGAATGACGTCCTTGTTCCTTGCCATGGCCTCAGCGCCCCGCGCTCGGTGGTATGGGTGATGGCACCTGATTCTTCACGGGTTTCAGCGTCCGCAGATAGGCGAACACCGCTTTCAGGTCGTTGTCAGTCAGTGCGGCGAGATCGTACCAGGGCATCGGCGGCAAGAGGTCCCGTCCCACGCCCATGTGTTTGCCGGTGCGCATCGTCTTGATGAACACTTCCTCGTTCCAGCCGCCGAGACCAGTCTCGTCGGGCGTCAGGTTGGCCGCGAAGCTCACCCCCCACGGTCCGGCCCACGCGGTGAGATCGCCGCTGGCGAGCGCTCCCCACTTGTCTCGCCCCAGCGCCCCCGGCGTCACGGGAGGCAGCTTGGCATCGGCCGGATAACCGGAAAGGAAACGGGTGCTGTCGGGGACCGGCCCTTGCGGCGTGAAGGTCTTGGGCGTATGGCAGTCATTGCAGCCGCCGTAGGCGGCGAGATAGGCTCCTCGCTGCAGGTGGCTCGGCCCGCTCTCCGATTGCGGAGCGGGCGCGCGGCTCTGGCAGGACCAGATGCCAAACGGAGTGAGAACGCCGAGCACGACCGCGCTCGCCGCGCCTCCGATGGTCCTGCGGAATGCCATACTGTTCCTCCGGCGTCGGGTGAGGTGTGGTGTTCGCGAGGGCGCAGCGGGAAACTGGGGTTCGAGGATACACGCTGCACGCGGAACCCGCCAGGGGCGTTCGAGTCCTCACGCGGTGGCATCTCTTCCTTAATCCAGAGGTCCTCACCCCACCTGCCGGCCTCCCTTTTCAGATTCAGAGGTCCTCACCCCCTGTCCCCCTGCCATGAGAAGGTCTTGTAGTCAAGGGGCACCTTGGTGCCCTGCGACCCAACCCGTTTCGCGACGCTGCCATTCGCACTCGAGTGCGCTCGGTTGTGGGAGCGCGGTGCATGCTTGCGTCCGTCGTCGGTGGGCGCTGCAATCTCTCCGCCGTCCTTCCCGCCGATCCTCCGGCGGTGGGACTCAGGGGACAGCGCAGTCGCCCGGGACGCGGCGTTCGGGTCGCTCGGCCTCAGGTCCTCCTAGAGACATTCCCTCCGTGCCCACTGGCTCCTCAGCTCGCCTGCGCCAGCACCAGGCGCTGCCGCAGCGGCTCGTACACCTCCCCCCTGATCCAGAGAACGTGCAACAGCACCGCCAGCTTCCGGGCTACGGCAATCACGGCCCGCTTCTTCGCATTCTTGCCCCCGCGCGCCGCGATCCGTTCGCCGTGCCGCCGCAAGTCGCAGTCCGGCCCATGCGGACCGAGGATGTAGTGCGCCGCCTGCACCACCAGCCGGCGCAAGAACGGATGGCCCGCCTTCGTGATCCGGAGCTGCGGGTCCTGCTCGCCCGACTGGCTGCGCCGCGGCCGCAGGCCGAGATAGGCGCCCACCGCGCGACTCCGGGGAAAGCGGCGCGGGTCCTCCAGCACCAGCACGTACGCCAGCGCCGTCACCGGGCCCACGCCGCTCACCTGCCGCAGCTGCGCCGTCGCGGGATATTGCTCGGCACACCGCCGCTCGACCTCGCGGTCCACCCCCCGGATCGCCGCCGTCAGCTGCTGCAGCTGCGCCAGCACCGGGGCCAGCGCCGGGCGCAACGCCGGCGGCACGTGCGGGCCGACGCGGCGCGCAAAGCTCTCGGCCGAGCACCGGGGTAGCCGCCCGCCCATCGCCTTCACCACGCCGCGCGTGTGGTTGATCAACAGCGTCCGCGTTCGCACCAGCACGTCGCGCGAGGATAGCACGGCCAGATCCGCCTGTGCGGCTTCCCCGCGGTGCGTGATCGGCTTGAGGAGGGCCGGATCGAGCCGCCCCACGCGCGCCAAGTACTCCGCGTCCACCCGGTCGTCCTTGCTGTCGTTCTCGTAGAGCGCCCGCAGCTTGCGCGGATTCGCCACCAGCACCTCGTGCCCCAACCGCTGCAGCACCCGGCTGGCCCACGGGGAATGCGTCCCCGCTTCCAGCACCACCCGCGCCGGCGCCCGCCCCCCGAACCACTGCTCCAGCCCAGCCACCGTGGTACGAATCCGGCCCGTCTCGACACACGCCCCCGCCGCGTCCACCACGTAGAGCTCGCTGTAGCGATCGCCCAGATCCACACCAATCGTTAGATTCGCCATTGGGTCCAACCTCCGGTTTGTGGGCCTCGAGCCCGTTTTCTTTCTTGAAGCACCCCTCTTGGGTGACTTCGAACTTCGGAGGTTGGAC
>QHVD01000113.1:0-4861 GCA_003222235.1 Gemmatimonadota bacterium
CGCCCGCGGGCGCGGCACCGGCTGGAGCCCCGCTGCGCCTGCTCGCACATCCGGCGGCGCATATGAGCAGGACGGTGCGGACTATTCGCACGGGCCCGCAAGCTACCATCGGGCCTTTCGACCGGCCAATTTGCCGGATAAATTGGCAGGCCAATTACTGTGCCCTCTGCCCTGTTGCCCCCCTGCCCGCCGTGCCCCGCCTGGAGCGTCGCCGGTGACCGCGCCCGCAGGCCCTGACGAATGTTCGGTCGCTCGGCGAAGCCGATTAGAGTCCAGGTCTGGGCCAAGACCGATCTGGGCAAGACGCGCGACCACAACGAGGATCGCTTCCTCGTTGCGGATCTCACGCGCCGGGAGGCTTCGCTGCTCCCACACGTGCGGGACCACGAAGTGGGCGGCCGCGGCTCCCTGTTCATCGTGGCGGACGGGATGGGCGGCGCGGCGGCGGGCGAGCTCGCGAGCGAGATGGCCATCGAGACCATCTACGACGAGATGGTCAAGACATGGGGGAGCGAGCGGGAGGCGACCCCGCAGCGTTTCGCCCACCGGCTCAAGGAAGCGGTCGAGGCGGCGAACGCTCACATCAACTCGTACGCGAAGGCCCACGCCGAGGCGCGGGGGATGGGCACGACCACCACGGCCGCCGGCGTGTTGGGTGAGCGCTGTTACGTCACCCAGGTCGGAGACAGCCGGGCCTATCTCGTCCGCCACGGCCAAGCCCACCAGCTCACGAAGGATCAGTCGCTGATGCAGCGGCTCGTGGAGGCGGGGGAGCTCACGGAGGAGGAGGCGGCGCAGAGCGAGCGGCGCAACATCATCCTGCAGGCGCTGGGGCCGGATCCCCGGGTGAAGGTGGACCTCACCCACCAGGACGTCCGCAAGGGTGATGTCCTCGTGCTTTGCTCCGACGGCCTCTCGGGCCAGGTCAAGAACGACGAGATCGCCCGGATCGTCTCCGCGGCGCCCGATGTGCGAACCGCCTGCGAGCGGCTGATCGGGCTCGCGAACGAGCGCGGCGGGCCGGACAACATCACCGTCGTCCTCGCGCGGTTCGACGGTGACGGGCTCCGCCCCGCAGGCGCGGGCGAACCGGTGGGCCACCAAGTCTTTCCCCTGATCGACACGGAGGCGAGCACCGCGCCCGTGCCGGCTTACCAGGGCCCGTTGCCGGCCTCCGCGAGGCGGGACCGGTGGCGCATGGTGGCGGCGGCCCTGCTCGCGGCCGCAGCCGTCACTGTGGCGATCTATCTCACCGCCCGGCAGTAGACCTCCCCGTTCACCCGATGTTTGCGATGACCCACCGCGCGGCCGCCCGCTGCATCAGCGGTTGACCGTGCCAACAGCACAACACCGGCGCCCGCCCGGGGATTTGTGGCGCGAGGCGGGGATGGGCGAGCAGCACGACGAGTTGCGCCCCGGGCGCGAGCCGGCGCAGCCGCGCGACCGACCGTGCGCCGAGATCGGCCCGCCCTTTCCACGACCGCGGCTCGGCGTACACGAGCACGACCCGTTTCCCCTTTCCCGTTTCCCGTTTCCCCATCTCCACCCCGGCCTCTCTCAGCGTCTGATGAAATACGTCCCGCGGGCCGACTGAATACGGACCGCCGATGTCGTCGTCCACGATGTGCACGTCGAGGGGTGCCCGCCCGGAGAAGGACGCCGGCTCGCCGCGGACGACATGGACCGCGCGGTCGGCGAGCCCGTCGGCGAAGGCCGCGTTCGCGGCGAGGTCGGGCTGGCCCTGGTCCGGGCCGGAGTCCCACGCCGCGCTGGCCTGCTCGTAGCGGCTCAGCGCCTCGTCCGCCCGCGCCACCGGGATCGTCGAGCCGACGGCCCGATCGAGCGCGCGAACGACGCTCTGGAACTCGTCCGGGTACAGCAGGGCGTCGCACCCCGCCGCTACGGCGGCCACGCTGGCGTCCGGGACCGGCTGGACGGCGCTCGCCCCTGCCATGATCAGCGCGTCGGTCACGACCAGGCCGCCGAAGTTGAGCGAGTCGCGGAGATGCCCGAGGATCACGGAAGAGAAGCTCGCGGCCCGCCCGGACGGGTCCCAATCCGGATAGGCGACGAACGCGCTCATGACGCTCGCCACGGCGGCGCGGATCGTCGCCTCGAACGGCGCAAGATCCACTCGCTCGAGCTCCGCCGCGGGCGCGGTCACGCGCGGCAGCGTCTGGTGGGAGTCCTGCGTGGTGCGCCCGTGCCCCGGATAGTGCTTCGCGCAGGCGAGCGCTCCGTGTTCCTGGCAGCCTCGAACCCAGACCGCCGCCTGCTCCCCCACTCGCGTCGGGTCGGCGCCGAAGGAGCGCGTCTGCACGATCGGGTTCTTCGGTTCGATGTCGAGGTCGCACACCGGCGTGAACACCCAGTTGATCCCCGCCGCCCGCGCCTCGGTCGCGGTGATGATCCCGCAGGCGTGCGTGGCCTCGAGGTCGCCCTGGTGCCCGAGCGCCGCGGGCGGGGTCAGCTCGGTCAAGCCCACCACCTGCTGGGCGGCGCCGCGTTCCAGATCGGCCCCGACGAGGAGCGGCCGCCCCGCCTGGCGTCGCAGCTCGCGCGTGAGCGCCGTGACGGCGTCGAGCGTTCCCCCGAAGACGATGAACCCGCCCACTCCGGCCGCGAGCGCGGCGTCGATCTTGCCGCGCTCATGGTCGAAGCCGCCGGCGCTTGGCCGCCAGCGAAGCGCCGGAAAGACGAGCCGGGCGAGCGAGCTGGTCACGCCGGCGTGATGTGGCCCAGGATGCGGGGCCCGCGAGCGCCCGTGGCCGCGGGGAGGTTGCCCGCCTTGCCCGCGATCGTGAGAAACCCCAAGAAGGCGAAGGCCAGCGCCTCCTTCGCCTCCCCGTCGAAGAACAGCCGGTCGAAGGGCAGGACCGGCCGCGGGCGAACCCGCGCGCCGAGCTGCTCGACCAGGATGGGGTTCTTCGCCCCCCCGCCCGAGACGACGAGCTCGGCGTCCGGGTCCGCGCGGATCCAGCCCTCCACCCCCCGCGCGATCGTCTCCACGGTCAGCGCGGTCGCCGTCGCGACAACGTCGTTGTCCGACCCGCCCGCCTCCCGCACCAGGTCGAGCAGCCGGTCCGCGAACGCGATGCCGAAGCGTTCCCGCCCGGTGCTCTTCGGCGGGCGCTCCGCGAAGTACGGATCCGCGAGGAGCCTGGCGAGCACCTGTTTCGTCGGCTTCCCGCGGCGCGCGTGCTCGCCGTCGCGGTCGAAAGGCGCGCCGGCGTCGATGCGGCGCGTGGGCCACCCCCGGGCCGGTGTCGAACGCGAGCGCCCCCTCGATCACGCCGCGGCGCGGCACCCAGGTGACATTCGCGATGCCGCCGATGTTGAGGAGCAGCCGGCCACGCTGCGGGTGGCCGAACAACATCACATCCGCCAGCGGCACGAGCGGTGCGCCCTGCCCGCCCGCCGCCACGTCGCGCGACCGGAAATCGCTCACGACGCGCGCACCCACCCGCTCTGCGATCACCGCCGGGTCGCCGAGCTGGAGCGTGGCGCGGCCCGGCTCGTGCCAGATCGTCTGCCCGTGCGAAGCGACGAACGAAATGTCCCGGGGGGAGGTCTTGACCTGCGCGAGGAGCTGGAGCACCGCCCCGGCGAAGCGCTCGCCCAGCGTCACGTGGAGCAGCGCGAGATCCTTGGCCCCGCCGCGAGCGATCGCCTCGATGAGGGCGTCGCGCTCGGCGGCGGCGTACGGCTCCTGGCGGAACGCGACCAGCTGGGCGGTGAGGGGGTCGTCGCTGAGCCGCACCAGCGCCGTCGAAACCCCGTCGAGCGACGTCCCCGACATCAAACCCACGGCAAGGCAACCGGTCACTTCCCGAGGGTGACGGGCGGCGGGTCGCCGGCCGCCCGGCGCACGAACCCCCCCGCCTCCTCGAGCAGCCGTTCGGCGGCCACCTTGCTCACTCCTTTCTTGACCATCACGATCGCGAGCTTGACGCTGCCGCCGGCGGCCTCGATGGCCCGCCGCGCCGCCGGGCGATCCACGCCGCAGCACTCCATCACGATGCGCTCGCCGCGGTCTCGCAGCTTGTCGCTCCAGGCCATCAGGTCCACCATCAGGTTCCCGTAAGCCCGGCCCATCCGGATCATCGCGCCCGTGGAGACGGTGTTGAGCACGAGCTTCGTCGCCGTGCCCGCCTTCATCCGGGTGGACCCAGTGAGCGCTTCAGGACCGACCTTGGGGAGGATCAGCACGTCGCATGTCTCGGCCAAGATCCTCGGAGGATCGGAGCAGGAGACCAGGCCCGTCACGGCGCCGGCCGTCTGGGCCCGGGACAGGGCCGCCCGCACGAACGGCGTCGTGCCGCTCGCGGCGATGCCCAGGACGAAATCCTTCGAGCCGGCCCCCGCGTTCTCGATCGCCTGGGCGCCCGCGTTCACGTCGTCTTCCGCCCCCTCGAGACTCTTCACCAACGCCTGGTAGCCGCCGGCGATGACGCCGACCACCAGGTCGGGGGGGGTGCCGAACGTGGGCGGGCACTCGCTGGCGTCGAGCACGCCCAGACGCCCGGAAGTCCCGGCCCCGACGTAGATCAGGCGGCCGCCGCGCCGGAACGCCTCGACCGCGAGATCGATCGCGCGCGCGACGTCCTGGCGCACGGCGCGCACCGCCCCGGGGACGCTCGCATCCTCCGCGTTGATGAGATCCACGATCTCGAGCGGAGAGGCGACGTCGATGCGCTCGGTCCGAGGGTTGCGCTGCTCGGTGAGCCGGGGGTCGAGGTACTCGGGAGCGGTCATGGCGGTCCGGGTGGTCCCAAGTTAGAGAGCGACCGGACTTCGAGCCAGTACGCGGGAGCGGGCTCACCGAAACACGCGCCCGAGGTTGGTCGTCAGCCCCAAGAAT
>QHVD01000113.1:4919-7851 GCA_003222235.1 Gemmatimonadota bacterium
ATTCCTGCCAGTCGCGGTCCGGCGCCCCCCTCGCTGAATTGGAACGCCTCAAGTGTGATCCCCACCCGTGCGAACCCACGCGCGCCGCTCAGCGACGTGAACCATTGCGGCGCCCCCGCGCCGATCCCCTGCGGCCCAGCGTTGATGTCGACGTGTACGCCCGCGGGGAGATCCGCGCTCACAACCCCCACGAGGCCCCCGAGCACACGCCCGGCGCCCAGTCTACGAGCGGCGCTTCCGGTCGGAACGGTCACGGACGATACTGCGGCCAGAGCCGCCCGGTTGGAGACGTCTTTCCGAAGCTTCAGCGCCATCCCCAGATCTCCCATCCCGCCTCCGCCGGGACCGCGTGCGTAGAGCGGACCGAAGAGCGCCACCTGCGCGTGCGGTGCGACCCCCAGCTTCAGGTTGACGTCCCAGCTCGTCGCCTCCCGAAGCGAACCGACGCCGCGTGCCGAGAGGCCCTGTTCGAGCTCTACAAAGCCAGGGGCCGCCGTGTAGGCGTGTGTGGCGAAGGTAGGACGTTCCGGATTGGCATCACGCGGCGACTGCGAACCCAGTTCGACGGTTCCGACGCTCATCCCTCCCATCACCACGGCGACGAGTGGCAGGCGCATGACGCGGCAATCTTGCGGCTCCGGCTGCGTTCTGGAAAGAGACGAGCGAGAGAACCATGGGAAGCAGCCCGAGCATCGGCCGGATGGCGGTCATCAGTACCGTTTGCGACGGGGGAAACCAGCACCGCGGGTGAAGACCAGTGCGTTACGCCCGCTCCGCCTTCAGTCGCCGCCAGAGCGTCGTCCGGCTGATGCCGAGCCGGCGGGCCGCTTCGGCGCGCTTGCCTCCCGCCTGCTCCAGCGTCTCGCGGATGGCCTCGCGCTCCTGGTCGGCCCACGTGCGCGGCTGGATGCGGGGCACCACGATCATCTCGCCCAGGACGGTTGGTCCTCGCTGCAGCGGCACGGCGCGCGCCCCTCGCGCGATGAGCGGCTCGCGGAGGAATGCGGACGACAGCCGTTCGATCGGCAACTGCGCGAGCTGAGCCGCGGCGCTCACATACAGCAGCTCGCCGCGGGCGTCGAAGACCACGATCTCTTCGTCCCGCGCGTCGAGCACTGCGCGCACGATCGGCGGCAACCTCTCCAGCTCACCGTGCGGCATTGCCGCACGGACCGTCGAACCTCGTCTCACCGCAGGCCTCCCGGATACGCCAGCAACGTATCCGGACCGCGCGCTAAGAATCAACGAGAGGCCCGAACGAGCGACGCTAAGATCTCACAAAGGCGCTCGCGGGAGCTTCGGCCGGCAGCCGCAGCGTGAAGACGCTGCCGCCCCCCGGACGCGCCGCGTAAGCGAGCGTGCCCCCCTGCAGCGCCGCCAGACGGCGCGCGATCGCCAACCCGAGGCCCGCCCCGCCCCTTCCCACGTCGGCGGGGGCGCCCGCCGGACGGTAGAACGGCTCGAAGATGCGCTCTTGCTCGCCGGCGGGGATGCCGGGGCCACGGTCGGCTACGGCGAACACCAGCGCGGCACCGTCGCGGTGCACCGACAGCTCGATCGGCGAGGAGGGAGGTGTGTAGTGCGCGGCGTTGCTCAGCAGATTGCTCAAGATCCGGAGAGACTGGACGAAATCGAACCGTCCCACCAGGGCGGGCTCGGTGAAATCGATCCTGGTCTCCACCGGCCGGTCCTTCAGAAACCCAGCCGTGTGCCGCACGGCCGCGCCGACCAGATCTTCAGCGGTGTTGAGCTCCGGGTGGACGGGCATCGCCCCGCTATTCAAGCGGGAGAGATCGAGCAGGTCGGCGACGAGATGACCGAGCCGGTCGGCCTGCTCCTCGATCGCGAGGGCGTTGGGGTCGCCGCGCGCGACGCCCTCCTCGGCGAGCGCCTTGATAGTCGTGAGGGGAGTCCGCAAATCATGCGAGACGGATGCGAGCAGGATGTCCTTGAGGCGATCCGCCTCCCGCCACGCCTCTGCGCGCTCCGCCGTGGCGACGAGCCGTGTCCGCTCCACGGCCAGTGCGGCGTAGTAGGCGACGGCGTCCAGGAAGCGCCGCCGCGCCGGGTCGAGGGCGATCGGCAGCGTATGCCACAGGTACAGCACGCCCTCGGTGTGCCCGTGAGCGCGCAGCGCTGCGAGGACGCTGCGCCCGGAGGCATCGTGGAGGGGCAACACCGCCCCGGGCTCGCCCTTCCCCGCGTCGGGCGCCGGTTCCGGGGTGGCGACCAGCCGAAGCAGCGCCTCCAAGTCCGGCGCCGGTGGCTCCGCACCCGGAGTGGCCGGCGACGCTACGAGCAAACGCACGGTGCCGTCGCCCCACCCGTAGATCCGGCAGGTCGCCACCTCGAGGGAGGAGCGAATCAGCTCCGCGATGCCGGCCAGCGACTCCTCCGCGCGCCCCGCGCTGAGGATTTCCGCGCCCAGCCGTCCCAGCGACGCCACCTCACCGGCCCGGCGCTCCGCCTCCGCAGCGCGCGCCCGCTCCCGCGTCAAGAGCTGCGTAGTGACGGCGGCCGTAGTGAGGAAGGCGAGCAACACGACCCAGTCGAGCGGCTTGCCCACCGACAGCGTGTCGTACGGCAACTGGAAGAAGAAATCGATCAGTAAGAAACCGGCCACGGTGAGGGTGAAGCCCAAGAGCCGACCGCCGCTCACGCTCCCGCCAAGTATCACGAGCAGGTAGGTCAGCGCGGCGTGCACGGTGTCCACGCTGTCGCGGCACACCCGCAGCACGACGCTCGCCGTCACGAGGACGGTTCCCCAGATCAGCCACGCCCACGCGCGGGATCGAGCCATCGCTCGCTACGTCGGCAGCTCGGCGCGATATCCGACCCCTGGTTCCGTGACGATGAGCTCCGGCCGGGCGGCGTTCGCTTCGACCTTGCGCCGCAGGTTGGTGACGTGAACGCGCAGATACTGCTGGGGACT
>QHVD01000113.1:7877-25877 GCA_003222235.1 Gemmatimonadota bacterium
TGCCCCCCACACCGCGTCGAAGATTTGCTGATGCGTGAGCGTCCGCCCCGCGCTGGCGACCAGCGTGCGCAGGATGTCCCACTCGATCGGGGTCAGGCGGATCGGGACTCCCGCGCGCGTGACGCGCCGGTGCACCAGGTCGATGGTGAGCCCGTAGGCCTCGACGATGGTGGGGACGTCTTCTGCAGCCGGCAGCCGGGCCCGCCGCAACAGCGCGCCCACGCGGGCCACGAACTCCGACGTACTGAACGGCTTCGTGACGTAGTCGTCGGCTCCCGCGTTCAGGAGTTGCACCTTCTCGGCGTCGGAATGACGCGCTGAGAGCACGACGATCGGCGCCCGGGACCACGACCGGATCTCCCGGCACACGTCGAGCCCCGCGAGGTCCGGCAGTCCCAGGTCGAGGATGATCAGGTCGGGACGTGCCGTGGCGGCGAGGTCGATCCCTTCCCGTCCGGTCGGGGCGTCGAGCAACCGATCGGCCACGGGGCTCAGGGCGTTACGGAGGGCGCGTCGGATCGGCGCGTCGTCTTCGATGATCAGCAGCCCGCGCGCGAGCGCCCGGCACCACGCAAGGCCCAGCGTGCGATGCCTTCGCCTTAGTGAGATCTTAACGTCCCGGCATGCCTTGCCGGTCGATTCTTAATTCCCGCGCGCCGTAGCTTGGGTGACCGGGTTCCAGGCCCGCGCAGCTCCCCTTTGGGCGTTCGCGGCGCTCGTTTCCCCTCGGGTTCCTGCTTCTGGACAGGAGTACGCGATGGGGCTGAGCGGTCACGCCGTCGCCGCGCCGTTGACCCGAACTCGAGTCAACGTGCAGAATTCGGCATGCGCCGGGTTCTCGCGCTCACCCTCCTATCGCTCGCTGCGTGCGGTCGCGGCGCGAAGCCTCCCGAGTGGCCCCTCGGCGGGCGCGTCCGGGCCGTCCCGGGGGAGCACGCGATGGTGGTCACGTCGCATCCCCTGGCGAGCCAGGTCGGAGTCGACATCCTCAGGCGTGGCGGGAACGCGGTCGACGCGGCCGTAGCGGTCGGGTTCGCCCTGGCGGTGGTCCACCCGGTCGCGGGAAACATCGGGGGGGGCGGCTTCATGGTCATTCGCATGCGGGACGACAGCGCGCGCGCGCTCGACTTCCGCGAAGCGGCTCCGCTCGCCGCCACCCGAGACATGTACGTCGACTCGGCGGGCAACGTGACCCATTCCTCTCTCACCGGCCATCTCGCCGCCGGCGTGCCGGGGAGCGTCGCCGGCATGTTCGCGGCCCACCGGAAGTTCGGGCGGCTGTCCTGGAAGGAAGTGCTGGCGCCCGCCATCACGCTGGCACGCGATGGCCACGACGTCGACGCCGCTCACAGCCGGGAGATCGCCGCCGCGGCGGAGCGGCTCGCTCGCTTCCCGGCCTCGCGCGAGCAGTTCCTTGTGAACGGGGCGGCGCCGCCCCCGGGCAGGCGCCTGGTCCAGCCCGCCTTGGCGCGCACGCTGCAGCTCATCGCCGACAGCGGTCCAGAACCCTTCTACCGGGGGAGCGTCGCCGAGCTCATCGTGCGGGAAATGGAGCGCGGGGGGGGCCTGATCACGAGACAGGATCTCGCCCGCTACCGCGCCATATGGCGCGATCCGATCCGGATCGCCTATCGCGGCTACGCGATCTACACGATGCCGCCACCGAGCGGCGGGGGCGTGACCCTGGCGGAGATCCTGAACGTCACGGAGGGATATTCACCCCTCCCCCCGTTCGGCAGCGTCGCGCTGATGCACCTCCAGGCGGAGGCGATGCGTCGCGCCTTCAGCGACCGGAACACCTATCTCGGCGATCCTGACTTCGTGCGCATGCCGCTCCTGCGGCTGCTGAGCAAGTCGTACGCCGCCCGGATCCGAGCGGACATCGATCCCGGTCGCGCGACGCCGACGCCGGCGGCAGCCGGCACGCCGTCCCAAGGCACCGAAACGACCCACTACTCCGTCGTGGACGCGTCCGGGGACGCCGTGTCCTGCACGACGACGCTGAACGATGATTTCGGAAGCGCGGTCACCGTAACGGGGGCGGGCTTCCTGCTCAATGACGAAATGGACGATTTCACCTCGGCGCCGGGCAAGCCGAACCTGTTCGGGCTGATTCAGGGCGAGGCGAACGCCATCGCCCCAGGGAAGCGAATGTTGTCGGCGATGACGCCGTCCATCGTCCTGGACCCCGAGGGTCGCCTCTATCTGGTCCTCGGCTCGCCGGGCGGGCNNNCGGGCGGGCCGCGCATGACGACCGCAGTCTACCAGGTCGTCAGCGACGTAAGCGACCAGGGCATGTCGCTGGCTGACGCCGTGGCCGCGCCCCGGCTCCACCACCAGGCGCTGCCGGACGTCATCTTCCTGGAGCGCGACGGGTTTGCGCCTCGGGTCATCGACTCGCTGACGGCAATGGGCCACAAGGTCGAGGTCTGGGGTTACAAGACGGACGTCAATGCGATTGCCCGAACGGCTGCCGGCTGGATCGGCGTGGCGGATCCGAGGCGCGGCGGCAGCGCGCTGGGGTACTGAGAAGCACAGCGGGCCTCGGCCATCAACTCTTGACCGAGGCCCGCCGATTTCCCGTCCGCGCCCTCAGGTCGCGCGCCTGACCGCGAGCGGTCTGGTCAGCCTGATCGTGATCCCGGCACCCTTCGGCAGCACCACATCGATGTCGCGCGACGCGCGTGCCGCCGCGGCCCCGGCCGCAGCCCCCGCGAGCCCGCCGATCACGGCCCCCTTCCTGTTCCCGCCGATGATCTTTCCCACGATCGCGCCCGCCGCGGCGCCCCCGCCGACTTTCGCCGCATCGCCGCCCGTGACGCCCCGACCCTGCATCACCGAGTCCTTGGACTCGACCGTCGCCTCGACGGGGTAGCCCGTTCCGCGCACGGTGACCGTCCTGACGTCCAGCTCCAACCGGCCGGCCGATCGGGGGTTAGGCGCCGGCTCGGCAGCGACGATCGTCCCGGAGACGGACGCGCCTGCCGGAATCACCACGCGGCCCGATGCGTCTCTCACGTCCTCGCTCACCGTGGCGGTGAATCCATCACCCGGCTTGGCCGACCGCGTGGAGATCGTGTCGGTCACGCTGAGCGACAGCTTCGTCCCGGCGGCGAGTGTCAGCGTGCTCGGCGTGGTGGGGGTGGCCGGGGCCGCGGGCTTCGCGGCCGGCTTCCTGACCGGCACGGAGGCCTTCCTTTCGGGAGCGGGCCGGGCCGGCTGCGGCTCCGGTGCCGGCACGTCCCGCATCGCCGCCGTCGTCTCGGCCGGCGCGAGCGTGAGGTTCCGCGCCGTCGAGTCCGCCCTTTGACTCGCCTGCTCGCCCCTGGCGCAACCGAACAAGGCCGCTGCGGCGAGCGCAGCGGCGAGACGCGCCCCGTCTTTGCGTAGCGTGATCATTTATCCCTCTCTCGTGATTTCGCTGGCACGTAATATAGGAAGGTGGCGCCCGAAGTTCGACGCCATGACACACCTTGCACGCCGCCTGTGTCTTGGAACATGGCGTCGTCTAACACGATGCGGAAAAGGGTCGTTGAGGGGTTGAGACGGGTGATCGCACGGGCTGAAGCCCGGCCTCGGGCGCCCTTCAGGGCGTCCATCAATCCACGTCGGGACTCTTCAGGGGAGTCTTCCAGCACCCCGCTAACCGCAGTAACGCGCTACAACCGACTCTTCAGGAACGCCGGGGTCAGCCCTTGGAGCCACCCGGCGAGCAGGGTAAAGCGGTCGGTGGCGAGCAGCGCACCCAGCACGATGAGCAGCACGCCCGCGATCCGATCCACCCACACGATGTAGGGCCGGAACCGCTGGAACCACGAAAGGAAGCGGTCGAGCGCGAACGCCGTGATCAGGAAGGGGATGGCGAGCCCGAGCGCATAGGCCGCCAGCAGGGCCGTGCCGTGACCGACGCTTGCCTGAGCCGCGGCGAGGGTCAGGATCGCGCCCAGGATCGGCCCAATGCACGGCGTCCAGGCGGCGCCGAAGGCGATCCCCGCAAACGCGGAGCCGACGTAGCCGAGCGGCTTCTTGGCGAGCTGCATCCTCCGCTCGCGCATGAGAAACGACGGCCGCAGCACCCCCAACAGGTAGAATCCGAAGAGGATCACGACCAGGCCTCCGATCCGGCCGATCCACACCTGGGAATGCAGCAGCAGCGCACCGAGGGCGGACGCCGTCGCCCCGAGGGCCACGAAGACGGCCGAGAAGCCGGCCACGAACCAGACGGCGTGGAGCAGCGCCGCGCCGCGCCGCACCTCGAGCTCTTGCACCGTGAGGCCCGTGAGGAAACCGACGTAGCTCGGAATCAGCGGTAAGACGCAGGGCGAGAGGAAGCTCAGCAGTCCGGCGGCGAACGCGATGGCGAAGGATGGCGCGCCCGTTTCCGCGCCTCAACCGCAGAAGCAGACCGCCGACAGCACGGTCGTCCAGCGCCCGTCGTCGCCGCACTCGGCGGTGGACGTGACGTTCATGGTGCGCACGATCTCGCCCGAGAGGAGCCACTCCTCCCGCCGCTCGTCCCACGCCTTGTCCGGATCGAAGGGCACGCCGAGCACGGTCGCGAGCATCGACGCGGCGAGGTCCTCGGCGTACTCGCCCGACGTGATCTCGTTCTGTCCATAGCTGTGGTGCTCGGAGATGTAGCCGTGATGGGAGGCATCCGCGGGCATCGCGACGCCGATCGACGCCGCCACGAGCCGGCTCGGCTCGTTGGTCGAGGACTCGGCGATCACTGCGAACACCACCTGCCCCGGTTTCATCATGGACAGCCCTTCCTCACGGTCCACCAGCTCGCAATGGGGCGGAAAGATCGAGCTCACGCGCACGAGATTGAAGTTGGCGAGATGCGCATCGCGCAGCGCCATCTCGAAGCTGGTGAGCTTTTCCTTGTGCCGGCCGACGCCCTTGGAGAGAAAGGCCTTGGTGGGCACAAACATGCGGGAGTCGATCAAGCCGTCACCTCATCCGCGCGAAAGGGTTCGCCTGCCCCCTGCCCCCTGCTCCCTGCCCCGTCAACCCGCGTACCACGTCGCCGGGCCGACCGCCACGGGGGGCTCCGCGTCCCCAGTGCGCTCCGCTGCCGCCTGGATCACCCGGGCGATGACCTCGGCGGGCGAGAGCCCCGTCTCCTCCAGCTCGACCCGTGACTGCCCGCGCTCCTTACCACGCACGACCAGCATGTAGCGCGCCGTGTACACGCGCAGCCGACCGCCGGCATCCGACGCCCGCCGCGCGATCACCGCCGTCCCCCACTCCGACGCCCGCCGCGCGATCACCGCCGTCCCCCACTCACGCCCTTCGATCCGCAGCGGCCGAAACACGTAGATCGTGTCGATCTCGGCCGGCGGCACCTCGGCGGCCACCGCCTCCGCGAGCTTCGCCCAGCCCGGCCCCTCCCCCGGGCCACGCTTCAGCGCAGCGCGGTCGCGGGGAGGGAGGGGGGGGCCTGCTCCCATCGTTCCACGTAGAAGCGGAGCACGTGCATGAAGTCCTGGGCGTTCGTCACGACGCCGTAGGCCTGGTGCGTGCCGCGGTCACGCAGCTTGTTGACGACGAACTCGGTCTGGTCCACGCAAATCGTGGTGAGCGGGCGCAGCTCGTCCGCCTCGGGCGCGTCCACGAACGCAGGCAGCATGTTCCCGACCGCGATGGCGTGGAGTGCCGTCGCCACGAACACGGCGAATGTCGCCCGCGCGGTGACCGCCCGCATCGCATCCTGCGCGGCGAGGGTGTCGGCGATCACTTCCGGGAGCGGTCCGTCGTCGCGGATCGAGCCCGCCAGCACGAACGGCACGCCGCAGCCGACGAGGGCGTGCATGATCCCCGAGCGCACGATGCCCTGCTCCACCGCCGGCCGAATCCCGCCGGCGCGCCGGACCGCGTTGATCGCGCGCATGTGCAGGCTGTGCCCGCCCTCGACCCCCTCACCTGAGCTGGACATCCCCAGCGTGGTGCCGAAGATCGCCGCCTCGAGGTCGTGCACGGCCACCGCGTTCCCGCCCAGCAGCGCCTGCACGTATCCGCTCTGGATGAACCAGATCATGTCGGCGCGGGCCCGCGCATGCACGAGCGCCGGACCGACCACCCAGACGATGGTGCCGCCGCGCTGCTTCTCCTCGCCCAGGAGCTCCGCCAGCGCCGTGTAGTCGACCGGGCGCTCGCGCGACACGGCCGTCTGCATGAAGCCGAACTCGTTGGCGCTGTGGCCGCCGCCCAGAAACCCCTCGGCGTGCACGAAGATCCCCTCGCTGCCGTCCTCCTCCGTGCCCACCGCCACGAGCTGGCCCTGCTTCACCTTGCGCGGCTCCGTGACGATGAGATCCCCCGTCCCCTGGCGCACGATCACGCAATCCATGCGGGGCAGCCGGGGCCGCCGCCACGCGCCCGCCGCCTTCACGTAGGTGGGGAGATTGGTGGTAGAGAAAAAGCCCTCCGGCAGAACCCCGCCCGCCGGCGCGGGCTCGAAGCGGGCCTCGGGCGCCCCCGCAAGCGGCGGCGCGTCGAAATGAGGGGGGCGGTACTGGAAGCGAGGTCGGCTCACAGGGGGAGAAAGCTAAATGCGGAGTGCGGAATGTGGAATGTGCTTCAAATGCGGAACGGGGAATGCGGAACGCGGAACTCCAGAAGAAAGTTCGACCCGCCTGGCTGGCTCCCGGTCTCGACCGCAGCACGGTCCGTTCCGCGTTCCGCATTCCCCGTTCCGCATTTTAGAGGAGTGACACCGGATCGCGATCCACCACGACGGCGCTGTGCGGGCGCGCACCCCAGGCGCGCACCACGCGCCCGATCGCACGCGCCTCGGCCGACTTCACGAGCACGTGCCAGCGCCACCGCGCCTTGAGCCGCATGACGGGACAGGGCGCGGGTCCGAGCACCATGAGCGCGCCGGCCAGGCGCTCGGCGCTCGCCCGCCGAAGCCACGCCGCCACGCGCGCCGCCGCCGCCTCGGCCACCGCGGGGTCCTCGTGCGCGGCCACGAAGCGCGCCAACCCGACGTGCGGCGGATACGCCGGCTGGGGCGGCGCCCGGAGCGGCAGCTCGGCGGCCGCGAACTCCGCTACCGAGTGCACGGCCGCGGCCCGGATCGCGTGATGGTCGGGGGCCCGCGTCTGCACGAACACACGCCCGCCCCTGGGCCCGCGGCCGGCGCGCCCGGCCACCTGCGCCACGAGCTGGAACGTCCGCTCCGCCGCGCGGAAGTCCGGCAGGTGGAGCCCGGTGTCGGCGTCCACCACCCCCACGACGGTCACGTTCGGGAAGTCCAGCCCCTTGGCGATCATCTGGGTCCCGAGCAGGATGTCCACCTGGCCCTGCGCCACGCGCTCCAGGATCCGGTGATGGGCCCACTTGGTGCTCGTCGTATCCAGGTCCATCCGTGCGATGCGGGCCGCGGGGAACCGCAGCGCGACGAAGTGCTCGAGCTGCTGGGTCCCGAGCCCCCGCATTCGCTGGGTCTCCGCGCCGCATTGGCGGCAGGAGAGCGGGACCGGCTCCTCGTGGCCGCAGTAGTGACAGCGCAACGCGGGGGGCGTCTGGTGGACCGTGAGGGAGATGGCGCAGTCCGGGCACTCGCGCACGTCGCCGCACGCCGGACATTGGAGGAACGTGGCGAACCCCCGCCGGTTGAGCAGCAGGATCACCTGGTCGCCGCGGGAGAGCGCGTCCCGCACCGCGCGGTCGAGGGGCTCGGTCCACGGCACGCCCCGCGCCTCCGGCACGCGCGGCGCGCTCCGCAGGTCGATCACTTCGACGGGCGGGAGCGGACGGGCGCCGATGCGCTCCGGCAGCTCGAAGCGGCGGATCCTGCCCGCCGCCGCGAGGTGGAGCGTCTCGAGCGACGGCGTCGCGCTGCCGAGCAGCGCCCGCGCTCCCTCGAGCTTCGCCCGCACCAGCGCCACGTCGCGGGCATGGTAGCGCGGCGCCGTCCCCTGCTTGTAGCTCGTCTCGTGCTCCTCGTCCACCACGATCGCCGCCAACCGTTCCACCGGAGCGAAAACGGCCGAGCGCGGGCCGACGGCCACGCGGCGCTCGCCGCGCCGCAGCGCGCGCCACGCGTCGGCGCGCTCGCCATCGGACAGGCCGGAGTGCAGCACCGCCACTTGATCGCCGAACACGCCTCGCACCCGGGCCACCGTCTGGGGCGTGAGGGCGATTTCCGGCACGAGCAGGATCCCGGCATCTCGACCGGTGTCGCACCGATCGCCGCGACGACTTCTCGCTGCGCGTCGGTCAGCGCGGGCGGCGGAGGCGACGAGAGTCCGGCGAACGGATCGCGCGCTCGCGGGACGGTGGAGTAGCGAGCGAGCTGCTGCTTCACCAGGCCGTCCAGCACGGCGGGCGACAGCCCGAGCCGGGTCACGAGGTGCTGCACCGGCGCCGAGCCACCCAGCGCCTCGAGGGCCTCGTATGCCACCCGGCGACGCGGCGCGCGCTGGAACGCGCGCTCGCGCTCGAGCAGCGACGGGAGCGCCTGCGTGAGCAGGAGCACGCGCTCGGTTCGCTCGGCGGGGCCGGCGGGTCGGCTCACGCTCCACAGCGCTCCCGGAAGGAGCGCGCGCAGGGCCAGGCCGATGGGGGCGCCGTAGTAGCGGCTGATCCAGCGTCCCAGCTCGAGCAATGCGGGGCTCAGCGCGGGCTCCCGATCGGGCGCGGCTTCGATGGACTTCGCGGCCACGCCGGGCGCGGGCGCATCCACGGCCACCACGACACCCACGACCCGGCGCCGACGCACGGGAACGACGACCCGTGCGCCGGGAACGACGTGTCCGGCGAGAGACTCGGGGAGCCGGTACGTGTAGGTGCGGGGGACCGGAACGGGGAGAACGACCTCGGCGTATCGGACGGGGGAGGAGCCGCCGCCGGCGACGGTCGCCCGGCTCATCGCCGCCGAACGCCCAGCCCCGGCCCCGTGGGAAGACGGATCTGCCCGCCGTCTATCGTCGCGCCGGCGAAGGGGTCGTTCGCCGTGAGCGCGGCGCCGTCCAGGTCGGCGGCATCCACGAGCGGCGCCAAGTGCGCGGCCGCCGTGATGCCGAGCGAAGACTCGATCATGCAACCCACCATGACGAGCATGCCGTGCGCGCGGGCGGTCCCGATCATGCGCAGCGCTTCGCGGAGCGAGCCACACTTGGCGAGCTTGATGTTGATCCCGTCGACGGCGCCCGCCACCCGGGGAATGTCCGCGTTCACGATGCAGCTTTCGTCCCCGACCACGGGGAGGATGCCCTGGCGTCGCAGCGCGGCGAGGCCGTCGAGGTCCTGGGGCGGCAGCGGCTGCTCCACGAATTCGACCCCGTGGTCCTTGAGCATCGCGAGCATCTGCATCGCCCGCTGCCTGGTCCAGCCGGCGTTCGCGTCCACGCGGATCGGCTTGTCGGTGGCGTCGCGCACGGTGCGGAGAATCTGCTCGTCCTGGTCGGTGCCGAGCTTGATCTTCAGGATCGGGTACCGCGCCGCCTCGAGGACCTTGTCGCGGATCTTCTCCGGCGTATCGATGCCGATAGTAAAGGAAGAGCATGGGGCCTTGAACGGGTTGAGCCCCCACAGGCGCCACAGTGGCTGGCCGACCCGCTTGCCGACGAGGTCATGCAGCGCCGCCGACAGCGCCGCCCGGGCGGCAGCGTGCTTTGGGACCACTTGCGCGAACCTCGCTTCGGCGGCCTCCAGGTCGAACACGTCGCCGGGCAGATGCGGCTCGACCTGCTTCAGGGCCGCGAGCACCGTCTCTGCGGTCTCGCCGTAATACTTCGACGGGTCGGCCTCGCCCCAGCCTTCCTCGCCGTCCTCGTCGGTGAGACGCACCCAGACCACGCGGTAGACCTCTTCTCCGCCCCGTGCGATGACGAAGCGATGCGTGGTCTGGAGCGTGACGACTTCGGCGGTGAGCTTGAGGGACATCGGCGGCTTGGTCTGGGAGCCGAAAGATATGTCATCCCTCAGGCGAGCGCGCGCACCGTCGCAGAGACGCCCGCCGCCAAGAGATCGAGCCGGTAGCCCCCTTCGAGCACCGCCACCACGGGCGCCGGCGCCACGCGCTCGCGGAACGCCGTCGCCCACGTGGCCATGTCCTCGGGGCTGAGCGTGAACCCGCCCAGCGGGTCGCCCGAGAGCGAGTCGTATCCCGCCGACACGAGGAGCAGGTCCGGCCGCCAGGCCTCGAGGGCCGTGTCCACGGCTCCGATCAGATCGCGCACGTAGATCTCGCGCGGCAGCCCGGGCGGGCGCGGCACGTTGAAGACGTTCCCCACTCCGCGCTCGTCCTCGCGCCCCGTTCCCGGATACCACGGATACTGGTGGATCGAGACGTAGCGGAGGGACGGATCGGCCTCCACCAGCGCCTGCGTGCCGTTGCCATGATGCACGTCCCAGTCGACGATGAGCACCCGGCGCCCGCCCAGCCGCTGAGCGTGGCGCGCCGCGAGGACCACGTTATTGAGCAGGCAGAACCCCATGGCGCGGGACGCGAGGGCGTGATGCCCGGGCGGCCGGAGCACGCCGAAGGCGGTGCCCGTGGCGAGCCCCTGCTCCACGGCGCCGATCGCCGCGCCGGCCGCCGCGAGCGCGGCGTCCCAGCTCTCGCTGCCCATGACGGTGTCGGGATCGAGCACGCCCCCGCCCTGTCGGCCCAGGCGCTCCAGGGCATCGAGGTACGGGCCGGGGTGCACGCGCTCCAACTCCTCTCGCGAGGCGGGACGCGCCTCGCACCACCGAATGACGGAAGCCATCGCGGGGGCGTGGAGGGCGTCGAGCACGGCGGTGAGGCGCGCCGGCCGCTCGGGATGTCCGGCACCCGGATCGTGCAGGCGGCATGCAGGGTGCCAGACGACGGAGGTCGTCACCCCGGGTTGTTCAAGTGCTTGCTGTGCAGCAGCTCCCGGATCGACTCGACGTCCGCCCGCATGTCCTGCCGCGCCTGGTCGAGCTCTGCCATCGCCCGGCGGTAACGGCGCCAGCCGAGCACGACGAGCCCGGCGCCGAGCGCGCAGGCCGCCCCTGCGACGACGAGCGGCGGACGGCCGAGCGTCAGGCCGCCATAAACGAGCAGCAGGGCGTCGAGGGCAAGGAACCCGACGGCGAATGTGGTGAGGGCCCGGCTGGGAGGACGCCGCGCCGTCATCGCACCGGTTGCCGCCGCGCGGGAAGCACGATGAAGGGTGCGTTCGGACCGGCGGCAAGATCGCGGAGCGTCACCGACTCGTCCTGCACCAGGCCGCCGCGAAACTTGACGAGGTAGTCGTCTGGCGGCACGGACCGGCGCTTGAGGGCTTCGCTCAGGGCCCGGCGCTTCAGCTCTGCGACCGTGGTCGTGGGCTCCACTGCGAGCGCCACCTGGTCCCAGACGTCGGTCACCATCACGCGCACCGCGTACCGGCCCCCCCCTCCCCCCCCTCCCCCCCCCGCCGCCACGGCGGTCATGCCACCTCCACGCCGGCTTCCAGCGGCAGGGTCGAGAAGAAGCGATCCACCGCCTGGTCGAAGAATAGCGTGGAGGCCCGCACCCGCGTCTTGCCGGTGCCGTCCGTCCAGGCGCTGAACACGACCTCTTCGCCTCCCTGACCCCGCAGCGCGACGAACTGGGGTCCCTCCTTCTCCACGAACGCCGCCGCGTGCGGCACCCGCTCGGCGAAAAACGCCTTCGCCCGCTCGAGCACCTCCCCGGGCGGCAGGGCCACCGTGGTCGTGTGCATCATGGCAGGCGGAGGGTTGTGATGCCGGTCGGCTGGAGCGGCACGGGGATGCTCGCGACGCTGGTTTTGGTCACGAGGTCGATCACGCTCACCGCCCCGGGGTCCACCCCTTTGCTTTCCTGCGATACGAACGCGTAGCGGCTGTCCGGCGAATAGGTGACCCCATGCGGAAACGGCTTCGTGGTCGGGATCCGGGCCGCTTCCGTCAGCGTGGCGGCGTCGATCAGCGAGACGCTCTGGTCCTTCTTGTTCGTCACGATGACCCATTTCCCGTCGGGGGATGGCTCGACATTGTATGCGCCGTGACCGGTCGCGACCTGTTGCACGACCTCGAGCGTCGCGGGATCGAGCACCAGCAGCTCGTCGCTGTGGTTGCAGGCCACGTACAGCCGGCGGTCGTCCGGCGCGACGGAAACGAAGGTCGGCGAGCAGGCGTCGTGCACCGTCACGCCGCGCCCCTTCGCGCCACCGTGGCCCATCGGCATCGCCTGCGGGAGCATGCCGACGCCCGTGCGCCGGCGCCGCGTGATGGCGAGCGACGCCCGGTCGATCTCCAGCACCTCGTCCGAGTTCATGCAGCTCACGTAGACGCGAGTCCCGGCGTGGTTGACCTTGACGCCGTGCGGCATGTCGCACGCCGGCAGGCTGGTGACGGGAATCATCTGCGGCGTGTAGACGACCGACACGACGTTCATCCGGGGATGGTCCCCGTGGAAATCCGAGTTCGCCACGAAGGCGAGGTCGCCGTCCGGCGTGAGGGAGATGGTGGTCGGGAACATCTCGACCGGCGCGCGCCCCACCAGGGTGTCTCCGTCCACGGCCATCTTCCACAGCGAGCCGTACGGCGTGCCGTGGGCGATCGTCACATAATAGAACTTCCCGTCGGGAGATACCGTCACGTTGTGCGGCCCGTCGATGTCCGTCGGCATGATGCCGACGGGCACTGTCTTGAGCGTCTTGAGCGCGGTGCCGTCCCAGGAGAGCTGGGAAACGATGTCTCCAGACTCGCTTGACACGTAGATGCGGTAATGCACGGCCTGCTGGGCTTCCCCGCCGCCGGCAACGCCGACCCATGCCGCCGCCCAAAGCAACGCCATTCGGGTCTTCACGGACCGTTCCTCAGCCTACCGATCGAGCGAGCCGGAAAGATAGACCTGCCCGACCGGGCCACAAACCCCCGCCGGATCGCGGCACTTGCCAGAGCGGCAGGGCGTCCGCCAAAGTCCGCGGATCGCGTGTCATCACGGCACGCGAGGCCATCTGGAAAGCGGCACGCTGCTTGCCCAGGGGGCCGGCGCAGGGTAGAAGAGGATCGATCACGTTCTCGTTTCGACGGAGGTGTGCCTATGTTTCTCCCCATACGTACCTTGAGAGATCCGGCCGTGGAGGTGTCCAATCTCGAGCGCCGGATCAACCGTCTCTTCGGTGACGCGCTGAGCAACTTCGACTGGCAATACCGGGACAACGCCGGCGCGGCCTGGGTCCCACCAGTGGACATCTTTGAGGAGCCGGACGCCCTCCGCATCATGGCGGAGGTCCCCGGGGTAAGCCCGGACAACCTGAAGATCTCGCTCGAGAACAACGTCCTCAGCATCCACGGGACGAAGGAGCAGGTCGCGCAGGAGCGGAGTGAGCGGGTGCACCGCTACGAGCGGACCTACGGCGCGTTCGAGCGCAGCTTCACGCTGCCCGCGACTGTGGACGCGAACAACATCAAGGCCAGCTACGAGCACGGCGTGCTCACGCTCACGCTGCCCAAGGTCGAGAAGGCGAAGCCGCGGCAGATCGAGGTAAAGGTCGCGTCGAAGTAAGCAGCGGCCGTAGGGGCGCAGCATGGTTGCGCCCCTACACCTGCGGCCCGCTTCCCCGGAGGACCTCCCGCAGTTTTTCCTCGACCTGCGAGTTTGGCACGGCGGTCGCGCCGGCTTGCCGTGCCGCGCGCAGCGCGTCGGTCCGTACATGCGAGCCATGGGCGACAACCGGAACGCCGCGCGCAACGAAGCTGCGGATCCGCTCCATCGCGTCCGGCGGCCCCAGGTCCACCACCACCAGATCGCACGCGGCCGGGTCGCGGGTGACCTCGCCCCCGGCGGCGGTCACCGCCGCGGCGAGCTTGGAACGGAACAGCAGATCCCGGGTCTCGACGAGGACGCGCTTAGCCATCGAGCGGCTCGGCTGCGACGGTCTGCGGGACGGGCGGCGGGCTGTTGCGGAACAGATCGAGGAGCGAGGGCCGGGGCCGAAGCACCAGCACCGCCTCTCCCGGTGGGGCCTCCGCGAGCCCCTGCAGCGAAACAAACAGCGCCGCTCGCCTCGGCGACCGGGCAATGCGTACTCGATAGCGCCGCCCATGCCACCCGATTTCGACCACGCCCAGCCGTGGACGCCCCGCGGCCCCCTCGACGAACACGTCGTCATCGACTTTCCAGACCTGCGCGTCAATCCGCTCGCCCGACCGGTAGAACGCGGGATCGAACGGCTCCCCCTCGTGGCGTTTGAAGTTCTCCTCCGCAGCCCAGTCATAGGCCTCGAGCGCGGCCGCGTTGGCGCGCCACTCCAGGTGGTGCCGCAGCTCGTGGGTGAGCGTCTCCCACGCCTCGTTGCGCCAGTCGAACTCGCCGAGGCGAGCGAGGGAGGCAAACGAGCCGTGGTACAGCACGATGCGCGATTGCAGGTCGGCCCCGGTGCCGCTCCACTCGAGCGGGATGCACTCGCCCAGTGTATAGACGTCGCCGCGCACCGGGTGCGGAAGGCTCTTGGGGCTCACCTCGACCGCCATCACCCCGTCGAGGTATGCGGGAGGGACATCCTTCAAGAGATGGTCGACGAGCGCGCGGAAGTCATCGACCCGCACGGCCACCCCACCCGAGTGCGGAGTGCGGAATGCGGAGTGCGGAATTGATGGGCCGGGGTCGGGGCGCGAGATGCCGCTCGACGCTTAGACGGACATTCCGCATTCCGCACTCCACACTCCGCACTTGATCTGATTCAGCTCCGCAGACGCTCCGCCAGGTATCCCACCAACCCGTCCGCCGCCACGCGCACCTGCCGCAGCGTGTCGCGCTCCCGCACGGTGACCGTGCCGTCCTGGGTGGACTGACCGTCGATCGTGATGCCGAACGGCGTGCCCGCCTCGTCCTGCCGACGGTAGCGACGTCCGATGGAGCCGCCGTCATCGTAGAACACGTTGTGACGCGTGCGCAAGTCGTCGAAGATGCGGCGCGACAGCTCCGGCATGCCGTCCTTGTTGACGAGCGGGAACACGGCGGCCTTGAGCGGCGCGATCGCCGGATGAAATCGCAGCACCACGCGCTTCTCCCCCGCCACCTCCTCCTCGTGGTAGGCGTCCACCATCACCACGAGCGCGGTGCGGTCGGCGCCCGCGGACGTCTCGACCACGTACGGGATGAACCGCTCGGTCGTGGCCGGGTCCAAATATTCCAGCTTCTTGCCCGAGGCCTCCTGGTGGCGCGACAGATCGAAGTTGGTGCGGTTATGGATCCCCTCGAACTCCTGCCACCCGAACGGGAACTCGTACTGGATGTCGTACGCATCCTTCGCGTAGTGGGCGAGCTCCTCCGCGGTGTGCCGGTGAAACCGCAGGCGCTCGGTCCGGATCCCGAGCCCGACGACCCATTTCATCCGCTCCTCGCGCCAGAACTCGAACCATTCCTGGTCCGTGCCCGGCTTCACGAAGAACTGCATCTCCATCTGCTCGAATTCGCGGGTCCGGAATATGAAGTTGCCCGGCGTGATCTCGTTTCGAAATGCCTTGCCGACCTGGGCGATCCCGAACGGGATCTTCTGGCGCGACGACTGGAGCACGTTCATGTAATCGACGTAGATGCCCTGCGCCGTCTCCGGACGGAGATACACTACCGCGGCCGCCTCTTCGACCGGCCCCATGAAGGTCTTGAACATGAGATTGAACATCCGGGGCGCGGTCAGAGTCCCCTTGCTGCCGCACACGGGACACTGTGCGTCGGGCTGGCCCGGCGATCCCTTGATCCGAGGATCGTCCGCCCGGAAGCGGTTCTTGCACTGGCGGCAATCCACCAGAGGGTCCGTGAAGCCGGCCAAGTGGCCCGACGCCTCCCAGACCTTGGGATGCATGAGAATGGCGGCGTCGAGCCCCTCGATGTCGTCGCGCTCGTGGACCATGGAGCGCCACCAGCGCTCCTTGATGTTCTTCTTGAGCTCCACGCCAAGCGGCCCGTAGTCCCACACTGAGCCGAGGCCGCCGTAGATCTCCGAAGACTGAAACACGAACCCGCGTCGCTTGGCCAGCGACACGAGCCTGTCCATCACGTTGGCGACTTCGGGCATGAGGACCGCAAGATAGACCCCCCCTAAGCGGGAGGCAACCCGAACGCCTCGCGCGTCACTCGCTCACCAAGCGCGGCGATCCCCGCAACGTCGAGCACCTTCCCTTCGCCGTCCACGGCGTGAACGCCGATCAGGCCGGCGACCGTTCCGGCCACGACCGCCACCTTCTTCCTCGCCGCCTGTGCGCGGCGCATCACCTCTCCGGACGCCTTGCCGACCAGAGAGGTACGGTCGAACGAGCCCTCGCCCGTGACGACGAAATCCGCCCTGGCGAGCGCGGCATCGAAACCGACGCGAGACAAGAGCCACTCCGCCCCGGGAGTGAGCTGGGCCTTGGCGAAGAATGCAAGCCCGGCCCCGAGCCCTCCCGCCGCGCCGCTCCCCGGGAGCGTCGCCAGCTCGGGGCGCCCGTGCCGCGCCATCACCTCGGCCAGACGCTCGAGGCCGCGCTCCAGCAGCCTCAGCGCCGCCGGCCCGGCGCCCTTCTGAGGCCCGAAGACCGGAGCCGCCCCGTCCGACCCGATGAGCGGCGTGGACACGTCGTGCAGCGCGATGACCTGGGCGTCGAGCGCCCAGCCCCTGTTGACGTCCGCCAACTGCGCCAGCGGGCCGCCGCCCTCCTCGAGCGGCTCACCGTGACCGTCGAGCAGCGTCCACCCCAGCCCGCGGCCGGCGCCGGCGCCACCGTCCACCGTAGCCGAGCCGCCCAGCCCCACCACCACGGTTGTGGCACCACGCTCCACGGCCTCCCAAATAAGCTCGCCCACACCGCGCGTCGTAGTCCGCAGGGGATCGAGCTCATTGGGCCTGAGCAGCGCGATGCCGCACGCAGTGGCGCTCTCGAAGATCGCGGTCTCGTGGTCGAGCCAGCCCAGATCGCCCGCCACAGGCATCCCCAACGGCCCCGTCACCTGCACCCGCTCGCGCAGCGCTTCGGGCGGTAAAACGGCCTCGAGCAACCCGTCGCCGCCGTCCGAGACGGGGCACTGGAGCAACGCCGCCTCCGGGAGTGCCCGCCGAATCCCGGCGGACAGCGCTTCCGTTACCTCGCGGGGTCCGAGGGTCCCTTTGAAGGCGCACGGCGCCACTAGAATTGTTGGTGCCACGATGCATTGTGCATGAAATAGTGCATATTGCGGTACACGATTGGCCGTGCTGGCGATGCGTATCCGTTGACGCACCACATCTTACGCTCAGGCACCGTTATTGCCATACCGTTAGGTCAGCATATCTCTGTCCAGGGCTAACCGCCGGCGACGGCGGGGCGCAAAGCCAAGGGATCTCGGATCGTTCCGAGACAGCCCGGCTGCCGGAGGTAGCACCCGGCCCCACGCCCTGACAAGAGAGCGCGGGGCTCTTTGTTTGGCCCCCGAGCACCAGTAGTCGTCTCGCTCGCACATCGGGTTCTAGGGCGCACGATGTCGGGCAGGCGATGACCCTCCAGGGGCAACCCTGGAGGGTTTGCTCTTTATATGGGCGCAGATCAGCCCGCCATGCAGCCGCCCGTTCTCGATGAAGATCTTGTTCGCGTCCAGGCCCGCTGCGACGACGCCGGCGATGTAGACGCCTCGAACGTTGGTTTCCATCGTGTCTGGGGTGTGCCGGGGGACGCCGGTCTCCTCGTGGACGGCCACTCCGATCGCCCGCAGCAGCGTCAGGTCCGCCCGGTAGCCGGTAAGGGCGAGCACGAAGTCCGCCGGCACGGTCTCGGTCGACCCGTCCGTCTCGCAGCGGATCAGCACGTGCCGCGGCCCGATCTCCGCGACGCGACTGCGCCACCTGACCGCGACGCTGCCCTCCTTCAGGCGATTTGTGATGTCGGGCAGAATCCACGGCTTGACGCCGCGATCGAACTCCCCCAGGAAATGCACCATGGTGACCCGCGCGCCGACCCGATGAAGCTCGAGCGCCGCTTCGACCGCGCTGTTCCCGCCCCCGACGACGACGACGCTCTGCTGCCAGTAGGGATGCGGCTCCGTGAAAAAGTGCG
>QHVD01000441.1 GCA_003222235.1 Gemmatimonadota bacterium
GGCCCGGTCGGTGACTCTTTATATGAGGTCCGTTGCCTGTATCCGGTCCCCCACCTAGCATCATCTCGGGTCTTTCCGTGGGTGAGGTGGCTCGGTTGGGTCAGCGGGACGAGGTGAGTGATTCCGACGCGGTGCGGGCGGTGCTGGCCGGGGACGTGGATCAGTATGCAATCCTCGTCCGGCGTTACCGCGACCGTTATGCGCGCTATGCCGCACGTATGCTGGGCTCGCGCGACGCCGCTGAGGATGCCGTTCAGGACGCGCTGATCCGGGCGTTCGATCAGTTGGCGGCCTGCCGGGAACCGGCCAAGTTTGCGGGCTGGCTCTTCCTGATCCTGCGCAACCGGTGCTTCGCCGAGCGGCGCCGCTGGCCGCGCGAGGGTCGGCGGCTCGAGGACACGGACGAAGCCATTGCGGGGCCCGGGCGGCCCGATGGAAGGCTGGAGCAGGCCGAGCGCGCCCGGGCGCTCGAGCGGGCGCTCCTGAAGCTGACTGCGGAGCAACGCGACGTGTTCGTGCAGAAGCATTTCGAAGGGCTGTCGTACGAAGAGATTGGGCGCACGACCGGGGCGTCGGTGGCCTCGCTGAAGATGCGGATGCATCGCGCGTATGACCGGCTGCGCGAGCTGTTGAAGGAGCACGCATGAGCATGAGCAAGACATATCACCCGCTGGTGAAAGGGCTGCTGGACGGCGAGCGCTCGCTCGCGGACCTGCCTCCCGAGCTCCGCGCCGAGGCCGAGGAGGCCGAGCGGCTGCTCGGCGCGGTGGATCGCACGCCGGTGTCCCTCTCTCCTGCGCTCGACGCGCGGGTCATGGCCGCCGTGCGGCGGCGCGCTGCGTCGCCCGTGCGGCGCGCATGGCGCCGGTTGGTCGAGCCGCGAGAGTTCGAGCTGCGCCTGCGCATCCGGCCCTGGATCGCCTGGGGCGGGGCGCTCGCCGTGGCGGCCGCCACGGCGTTGGTCGTCCTCGGGCGGCCGTCGGTCATACCGGCGGGCGGCCCGACGCCGACGCGAGTCGCCGCGCGCGACAGCATTTACGTACGGTTCGTGCTGTACGCCCCGGGCGCGAAGCGCGTTGCGGTCGCCGGGACGTTCAATCAGTGGGACCAGAATGCCGCGCCGCTCGTGCCCGCCGGGACGAGCGGCATCTGGACCACGACTCTCGCGCTGCCCGTGGGACAGCACCAGTATGCATTTGTGGTGGACGGGCAGCGCTGGGTCGCCGATCCGGGCGCGCCGGCGGTGGACGACGGCTTCGGGCGGCGAAACAGCGTGGTCGCCGTGACCGCCCACGCAGGGCGCGCCCTGTGAAACACGCCGCGCTCGTCCTCCTGCTCGTCACGGCCATCGCGGTGCCGCTCGGTGCCCAGTCCGACGTGGCCGCCCGGCTCGCCGGTCGAGTGCCCCCCGAGGTGGCGCGCGCCGTCGCAGAGATCGCGGCCGGCGTGGCGGCGCGGGGGCTGCCTGTCGAGCCGCTCGTCCAGAAAGCCGTCGAAGGGGGCGCCAAGGGAGTGCCGTCCGACCGCGTGATCGCGGCGGTGCGGGCCCTCGCCGCGCGGCTCGACGAAGCGGCCGGGGCGCTGCGCTCGGCGGGCCTCAGCAACCCGGATGCCGATCTCGTCGATGGTACCGCTTACGCGCTCAGCCAGGGTCTCAGCGCCGCGCAGGTGCGCGACCTCGCGCGCGCGATCCATGCGCCCTACGACGCGGCCACGACGCTGCGCGTGGCGGCCACGCTCTCGGGGCTCGGCGTACCTCCGAAACAGACCGTGCAGCTCGTGGAAGGTGTCCTCCAGGCGGGCGGCACGCCCGACGATGTTCTCGACCTTCCGAGCGAAGTCGAGGCGGGGATGGCCCACGGCGCCAGCGCCGCGCAGGCGGCGCAGGGCCTCGGTCACGACGACACGCACGGACGTCCGCCGACCTGGGTCCCGCCCGGCCACGCGAAGAAACACAAGCCCTGAGCGGAAACACCTGACGGGGAGGTTCGGACCAATGCGTACCCACAGCTTGCCGCTCGTAAGCGCGCTTGCGCTGCTGGCCATTCCGGCCTGCAACACCGGGGGCCTGCAGTCGACCACGCAGTCGGGCCGGCTCAACGTCTATCTGACTGACGCGCCCCTCGGCGACGTGGCGAGCGCGACGGTCACGATCTCGAAGGTCTACCTGATCGGCGGGTCCGAGGAATCCGGCCACCGCTTCACCATCACCGACACGACCGCTGAGTACGACCTGCTCACGCTCCAGAACGGCGTGACGGCGCTCCTGGGCAGCGCGTCGATCCCCGCCGGCGACTACACCCAGTTACGCCTGGTTGTGGACCAAGCCACGATCACGCTCGTCCCCGGGGTCACGTTCCTCGACGGCTCCAGCTCGCCCAGCTCGCAAACGCTGAAGGTGCCGAGCGGCGCGCAGTCGGGAATCAAGGTCAACTTCGCCGGGCCCGTGCACATCGAGCCGGGGACAACGAACCTGCTCGTGGATTTCGACGTCTCGCAGAGCTTCGTGTTCAGGGGAGATCCATCCCACCCCAATGGGGTGCTCTTCACGCCGGTCCTGCAGGCGAGCTTGAAGGACTAGGGCGGCCACTCCCGCCGCCTTGCGGGCCGGGTAGATTCCACATCGTATGCCGATCGCACACAACCTCGGTTTCCCGCCCCTCGGAGCTGCCCGCGAGCTGAAGCGCGCGACGGAAGGGTACTGGAGCGGCAAAGTCTCGCGTGCGGGCCTGCTCAAGACCGGCGCCCAATTGCGTGCCGCGCACTGGCGGTTGCAGCTGGACGCCGGGCTCGAAGTGATCCCGTCGAACGACTTCTCCTATTACGACCGCGTGCTCGACACCTGCGCGATGGTGGGCGCGGTGCCGGCGCGCTACGAATGGTCCGGCGGCCCCGTGGACCTGGACACGTACTTCGCGATGGCGCGAGGCGCGCAGGCGGCCGGCCGGGACGTCACCGCCATGGAGATGACGAAGTGGTTTGACACCAACTACCACTACATCGTGCCGGAGTTCGAGCCGGGGCAGACGTTCCGTCTATCATCGACCAAGGCCCTCGACGAGCTCCAGGAGGCGAAAGCGCTCGGGTTCGACACGAAGCCGGTGTTGATCGGCCCGGTCACCTTTCTTCTATTGGGGAAGGCCCGCAAGGGGGGCTTCAACCGGCTCGACCTGCTCGACGCGCTGCTGCCGGTCTACGCCGAGGTCCTTTCGCGGCTCGGGGCGGCTGGAGCGAGGTGGGTACAGGTTGACGAGCCGTGCCTCGCGCTCACCCGCTCGCCCGAGGGTCGGGATGCGTACGTCCGCGCCTACCAATTGATCGCCGAGCGCGTTCCCGGGGTGCGGATCCTGCTCACGACGTACTTTGCGGGACTGGACGACACCCTGCCGACGGTGCGGGAGTTGCCTGTCGCGGGGCTGCACGTGGATCTGGTACGCGCTCCGGGCCAGCTCGAGCCGCTGCTCAACGTCTTCCCAAAGGGCCGGGTCCTGTCGCTCGGCGTGATCGACGGTCGGAACATCTGGAAGGCCGATCTGGCTGCGGCGCTCGCGTTGCTCGAGCGGGCGCGGGACCGGATCGGCGGAGAAGATCTGTGGGTGGCCCCGTCGTGCTCGCTGCTGCACGTACCGCTCGACCTCGACGCCGAGTCGCGGCTCGATGCCGAGCTCAAAGGGTGGCTGGCGTTCGCCAAGCAGAAGCTCGAAGAGGTCGTGACGCTGGCCCGGGCGCTGGGCGAGGGGCGCCAGGCGGTGAGCGTCGCCGCCCGGCTCGAGGCGAACGCGCGCGCGCTGGCGGCGCGGCGCGCCTCGCGGCGCATCCATGACCCGGCGGTGAAGCGGCGCGCGGCCGGTGTGACGGAACAGGACATGCGGCGGGGGGCGACGCACGAGGCGCGCCGGAAGAAGCAGATCGCCCTGCCCCTCTTCCCGACGACCACGATCGGGTCGTTCCCGCAGACCGCCGAGGTGCGGGCGGCGCGGCGCAAGCTCCACGATGGGAAGCTCACGCCCCAGGAGTACGATGCGTTCATCGCGGACCAGATCACCCGCACGCTCCGAATCCAGGCAGAGCTCGGGCTGGACGTGCTGGTGCACGGCGAGTTCGAGCGCAACGACATGGTGGAGTACTTCGGTGAACAGCTCGAGGGCTTCGCGTTCACCGAGCACGGCTGGGTGCAGTCCTACGGCACGCGCTACGTCAAGCCGCCGATCATCTACGGCGACGTGTCGCGCCCGCGGCCGATGACGGTGCGCTGGAGCACGTTCGCTCAGTCGAAGACCGCCAAGCCGGTGAAGGGGATGCTCACCGGACCGGTGACCGTGCTCCAATGGTCCTTCGTGCGCGACGACCAGCCCCGATCCGAGACCGCGAAGCAGCTCGCGCTCGCGATCCGGGACGAAGTCCTGGACCTCGAGAAGGCCGGAATCCGGGTCATCCAGATCGACGAGCCGGCGCTCCGGGAGGGGTTGCCGCTGCGCCGGGCCGAGTGGGCCGACTACCTCGAGTGGGCGGTGAACGCCTTCCGGCTGGCGACGGGCGGCGTGCAGGACGCCACCCAGATCCACACGCACATGTGCT
>QHVD01000442.1 GCA_003222235.1 Gemmatimonadota bacterium
ACGAGCGCGAGCCGATCGAGCAGCGCAAGAAGGCGCTGTTCTGGGCCGGCCAAAGCAGCGCCGACCTGGATCAGCTCACGGCGCTGTACGACCGGATACGGAGCCCGGAGATGAAAGAGCAGCTGATCTTCGTGTATGCGCAGCGCCACGAGTCCCAGGCCCTCGACGCCCTGATCAGGATCGCCCGGACGGAGCAGGACAAGGACCTCCGCAAGAAGGCGATCTTCTGGCTCGGCCAGTCACACGATCCGCGCGCCGCGCAGGTCCTGCTGGAGATCATCAACCAGTGATCGGGTCGCTGCCCCTCATTCTCGCGCTCTCCCTCCCCCTCCCCCTCCTCCAGGGGGGCCTCGCTGATCGCGTGGGCGCTGCGCCCGACGGCGAGGTGCGCTTCCGCTACGCCACTCGGCCCGGCGTGTGCGGCAACGGCCGCAGCATCATCTCGCTCGAATGCGACGACGGCTACTGCGGCCGCCGCCCGGGCTCGTTCAACGGGCACGACGAGGACGGCGGCGGTTGTCCCTGC
The DNA here is from genome assembly GCA_003222235.1 of Gemmatimonadota bacterium. Classification (GTDB taxonomy): domain Bacteria; phylum Gemmatimonadota; class Gemmatimonadetes; order Gemmatimonadales; family GWC2-71-9; genus AG12. The sequence continues at coordinate 527 of QHVD01000442.1, forward strand.
GAAGCCGGGCCGGCCCGCGTAGCGCTCCAGTTGCGCGGTGGCAAGGTCACCCGCCTGCGGGCCTACGTGGGGGGCGAGTGGCGCGACCGCGGCGGCGCGAACGTCACCGACCTCGGCACGGTCTCGAGCGTGGTGGCAACCCGCTACCTCTTGGACCTCGCCGCGGGCGGCGCCGGTGCGGTCGGCGGTGCCGCCGTCTTCGCCGCCGTCCTCGCGGACAGCGTCACGGTCTGGCCGGACCTGCTCCGCCTCGCCCGCAACACAGCCGTTCCCAACGAGACGCGGCGCTCCGCCGTGTTCTGGCTCGGCCAAGCCGCGGGCGACGCGGCGACGCGTGGACTCACCGACCTGGTGGACGACACGAGCGTCGCCGTCGAGGTGAAAGAAAGCGCCGTGTTCGCGCTGTCCCAGCGGCCCCGCGACGAGGGCGTTCCCGCCTTGATCCGCATCGCGCGCACGCACCGCAACCCGGAGCTCCGGCGCAAGGCGATTTTCTGGCTTGGCCAATCCGAGGATCCCCGGGCGCTCGCCCTGTTCGAGGAGCTGCTCGCGAAGCCCTGACGGGGGCGGACGGGCGGACGGACGGACGGGCCGACAGATGTTTCGAACCTCTCCTCTGACCGCCGGTCCGCCTGACCGCCGGTCCGCCCTATATTCCCGCCATGCCTTTCTGGACCCTGCGCCGCAAGTTCGCGGTCGGGGCGCTCGCGCTGGTCGTACTGGCGTTCGGCTGGGCGGCCATGGTGGTGGCGGTCGCCCTGGTCGCGACGCGCGATCAGGCGAGGACCGCCGACGCCATTGTGGTGCTCGGCGCGGCGCAGTACAACGGCCGGCCGTCGCCGGTGTTCCGCGCCCGGCTCGACCACGCCGCGGCGCTGTATCAGCGGGGCCTCGCGCCGGTGGTGCTGGTGACGGGCGGCATCGGCATGGGCGACACGCTGAGCGAATCGGACGTGGGGCGACGCTATCTCGTGAAGGAGGGCCTGCCCGAGACGGCCGTGACCGCGCTGCCGGCGGGCTCCAGCACATTCTCTTCGCTGGGCGGCGTCGCCCGCTGGTTCAAGGGCCGGGACAGCCGCCGCGTGCTGCTCGTGAGCGATGGGTTTCACATGCTGCGGTTGCAGATCCTCGCCACCCGGCTCGGGCTGGTCCCGTTCACGTCGCCGGCACCCAACTCGCCGATCCGGTCCAGTCCACGGCGGAATGCCAGCTACCTTCTCGCTGAGGGGTTTAAGGTCCCCGTCACCTGGCTGTTCAACCGCTGAGGGTTCCATGCAACTCGCCACCCGCCGGCTCTATGCGGGCCGGGTCGTGCGGCTGGACGTCGACACCGTGCGCTTCCCCGACGGCTCCACGGGGGAGCTGGAGATGATCCGGCACCCGGGCGCGGCGGCCATCGTTCCGTGCGCGTCCGATCCGCACGGCGGGGACCCAGCCGTCCTGATGCTCCGGCAGTTCCGCTACGCCGCGGGGGGAGCGCTGTGGGAGATTCCCGCCGGCACGCTCGCCCCGGGCGAGTCTCCCGAGGCGTGCGCGCGGCGCGAGCTGCTCGAGGAGGCGGGAGTGACGGCCGAGAGGCTGGAGCGCCTGACGTCGATCTACACCACCCCTGGGTTCACGGACGAGGTCATTCACCT
>QHVD01000443.1:0-459 GCA_003222235.1 Gemmatimonadota bacterium
TGATTACTACCGCGCACACAACCGCGTTTTCGAGGATATCGGCGTCTACGTGGAGCACGTCGGGACGCTGACCGATCTCGACCAGCCCGAGCGGGTGCGTTGGGCCTTTGCGACCCCGAGCGTGTTCACGGTGCTGCGCCCCGCAGTCACCCTCGGACGCTTGATCCGGCCGGGGGACTATGAGCCGGGGGTCGTTGGAGTCGTGCACGGGGCACTCATCAGCCACGACCTCTGGGTCCGGCGCTACGGAGCCGATCCCGGCCTGGTCGGCCGAACGGTCGAGCTGGACCGCCAACCCTACCCTGTCGTGGGGGTCTTGGAGCCCGGGTTCCACTTCCCGCACGCCGAGACCGACGCCTGGCTGGCCTTCGGGTGGGCGCCCCGATACGCGACTAAGGCTGGCCTTGGCTCTCTCTGGGCCAGCGCCGTGGCTCGACTCAAGCCGGGTGTGTCGTTCGC
>QHVD01000443.1:653-3339 GCA_003222235.1 Gemmatimonadota bacterium
ACCTGGGCGAATGCGGCCAACCTCAGCCTCGTGCGCGCCGAAGGCCTACGGCACGAGGGCGCGGTCGCGCACGCGCTCGGCGCGACAGACCGTCACCTCCTCCGTGGCTTCCTGAGCGAGGGCGTTCTTCTCTCCGCCGTTGGCGGTGCCGTCGGCTGTGCCCTGGCGAGCGCGGCGATCCAGGTTCATTTCGGTTTCGCGCCGGAGGAGATCCCGCGCCTCCGCGAGGTTGGTGTGGATGTCGCCGTCCTCGCCGTCATCTTTGGCCTCTCGCTCGCGAGTGCCGGCCTGCTCGCGGGCGTGTCTTTCCTGAGCGCGCGACGGCGGGGCGACCTGGCGGGCACGCTCGCGGGAGCGGTCGGCCGCATGACGGGCGGCCGCCGCCAGCAGGTCGTAAGATCGCTTCTGGTGGTGGGGCAGGTCGCCTTTGCGCTCGCACTCCTGATCGGTTCGGCTCTGATGGCGCAGAGTTTCTGGCGCCTCAGGCACGTGAGGCTGGGGTTCGATCCTGAGGGCGCCATCACGTTCCGGCTTCCGGTCCATCCGCCGAGCGACTCCAGGAACTACTACCACGCCACCGCCCGCATTCATCAGGAAGTGCTTGAGCGCCTGCGTGCAATCCCCGGCGTTGAAGCTGCGGAAGCCGCAAGCACCAGCGGCTTCCCGGTGACGCCCGTACCGTCGTTCTACAACGTTCGCCTTGCGGTGGCGGACCGAGCGGCTGACAGCTCGCGCGAGTGGCCGTACGCTGAGTTGAGCTTCGCCACGCCGGGCTACTTCCGGGCCATGGGCATTCCGCTCCTCAAGGGGCGCACGTTTCGCTGGGAGGACACCGGCCGCGAGTCGCACGGCGTGATCCTGAGCACGTCGGTCGCACGCGCGCTCTTCGATCGCGAAGACCCGATCGGGCGGCAGGTGCGCTGGGCTCGCCCCTCGACCGATCCTGACTACACTGTGGTCGGCGTGGCCGGTGACGTGCCAAGCGACAGGATCCAGGACGGCCCCACGAAAGTGCTCTATTTCCCGAACATGTATCCGCCTAAAGCCGACACGATCACCGGTGTGGTGCATAACTACATTCCCGACGACGAGTCTTACGTGTTGCGGACTCACCTGCCGCCGATGTCCCTGACATCCGCAATCCGCCGGATCGTTCGCGAGGTCGACCCCAAGCTGCTGATAACGCAGATCGGGACGCTGGAAACGCTCGTGGACGTCTCGATGGCGCGAGCTCGCCTCACCATGGTGCTGCTTCTCGTGGCCGCGGCGACCGCCCTGGGTTTGGCCGTGACCGGGATTTACGGGGTCCTGTCCTACGCAGTGAGCCGGCGCACCGCCGAGCTCGGCGTACGTATCGCCCTCGGAGCGAGGCCTGCGGCCGTGGTCCGCATGGTCGTGCGTCAAGGCGTGCAGCTCACCCTGGCGGGGATCGGCCTCGGCGTGGTTGGCGCCGTCGTGCTCACCGGCTACCTCCGCGCCCTTCTCTACGAGGTCAGCCCGACCGATCCGGTGGCGTTCGCGGCGATGGCCGCGCTCCTGTTTGCGGTCGCCCTCGCAGCGAGCTACGTACCCGCGCGCCGTGCGGCGAAGGTCGATCCGATGACGGCATTGAGGTCCGAGTGATGGACGCCCTGCTCGCCGACCTGCGGTACGCGGTGCGGACACTCGCCAAGAGCCCGGGATTCACCGCCGTCGCGGTGCTCACGCTCGCGCTGGGGATCGGGCCCAACACGGCGATCTTCAGCCTCGTTTACGGTGTGCTGCTCAAGCCGCTGCCGTACCACGAGTCCGACCGCCTGGTGGGCTTGGCGGAGACATATCAGGGGAACCGGAGCGAGCTGGCCGTCACATACTCGGAGTTCCGCTACCTCGAGGATCACAGTCCCGTGTTCGAGCGGCTCGCTGTCTCCGCGAGCGTCGGGTTCAGCGTATTCACCGGAGACATCGCCGAACGGGTGAACGGCCTGCGGGTTTCGAAGGACTTCTTCGCCACGCTCGGCGTGCGGCCGGCGCTGGGGCGGGATTTCCTCGCGGAAGAGGACCAACTAGGCGGCCCCAGTGTCGCCATCCTGAGTCACGGCTACTGGATGCGACGCTTCGGAGGGGACACGGGGGTCGTGGGACGGGCGATCGCGCTCGACGGCCGCCCGACCACGATCGTCGGCGTGATGCCGGCTTCGTTCCGGTGGCTCTCACCGGTGGACGTGTGGTCCACGATGGCGCAGGTGGCGCACAGCAGCATCGGGGACGGCGAAAACCTCCACTTCGTCGGCCGGTTGAAGCCGGGTCTCTCGTTCGATCAGGCGCAGGCACGAATGCAGACCGTCTTCGCCGGCTTCCGGCAGGAATTCAAAACGCGGCTTCCCCTTGGAGTCGGGGAACAGCTCTTTCCGCTGCGGCAGGTGGTCGTCGGGGCCATCGAAACCCCAGTGCACACTCTGTTCGGGGCGATCGCTCTGGTCTTGCTCATTGCCTGCGCCAATCTGGCCAACCTCCTACTCGGCCGGGCCGCCGCACGCGGCCGCGAGCTGGCGGTGCGCCTCGCCATCGGCGCCGGCCGCGCTCGCCTGGTGCGGCAGATCCTGACCGAGAGCGTGCTGCTCGCGCTCGCGGGCGGCGCCCTGGGCCTCATCCTGGCGGACTGCGGGCTCCGAGCGCTGTTGCCACTGATGCCGGAAAACCTCGC
>QHVD01000444.1:0-370 GCA_003222235.1 Gemmatimonadota bacterium
TTTTCCACGCCTTTCTCTTCTACGCTTCTTTGGCGGCCCAGCGGCCTCAGCCCTTCAACCAGCAGCTTCGGGACAACCAACGTCGCTTGGAGGACATCCGCCGCGAGCGGACCGAGGCCGAGCAGGAGCTCGAGCGGCTCAAGACGCAGGTGCACTCGCTTTCGGACGAGCTCTCGAATCTCGAGCGCCAGAAGGAGACCACGAACCGCATCGTCAACGAGCTCGACCGCCAGATCAACGCCCTCTCGGGCCAGATCGACCGCACCACCGTGGACCTGCTCCTCGCCCAGGACGCCCTCGAGGAGAAGCGGGCCGTGCTCGACCACCGCCTTGTGGACATCTACAAGCGCGGGCCGCTCTACACCTCCCA
>QHVD01000444.1:396-2572 GCA_003222235.1 Gemmatimonadota bacterium
CGACCTGCTGTCGCGCTACAAGTATCTCTACCTCGTGAGCCGTCAGGACCGCCTGCTCGCGAACGACATGTTCAAGCCGCAGCGGAGGATCGCCCGTGAGCGCCAGACGCTCGTCGACGCGCGCGACGCCCTGGGGCGCCGCCGGAGCGAGCGCGCCGAAGAGTTGCAGCGCTATCTCACCCTCGAGCGGGAGCGGCAGACGTCGCTGCGCGAGACCCGCCGCAGCGCGCGCGAAGCGCAGGAGCGTCTCTCCCAGCTCGAGCGCGACGAGAAGAGCCTGAACGACCGCATCGCGGCCCTGGAGCGCGCGCGGCGGGAGGCCGAGGCGCACGGCGCCGCCACCGCAGCGGCGATCACCACGGCCGATCTGGGCCAGCTCGACTGGCCGGTGGACGGGACGATCATCTATCAGTTTGGCACCGCGCCGGGGCCCAACAACACCCGAATCCCCTGGCACGGCATCGGGATCGCAGCGCCCGCGGGCGCGCCGGTGCGCGCCATCGCGGGTGGCACCGTGAGCCTCGCCGGGTCGCTCGGGACCTACCTCACGTCGGTGCTGCTCGATCACGGCGGCGGGTACTACAGCTTCTACGGGTACCTGAGCGAGGCCACGGTCACCAGGGGCGAGCGCGTCTCCAAAGGCCAGGTCATCGGGCACGTCGGCGGGGAGTCGAGCGACCGGGGGCCGCACCTCCACTTCGAGATGCGCGGGCAAGGCGGGATCGCCCTGGAGCCGATCAACTGGCTGAAGGCGCACCGGTGAGGCACCGGGGCGACAGCGTTCCACGACGCCACGACGCCAGGTTCCACGAACTCGTCCGGCCACCCTCGTGTAACGTGGCGTCGTGGCGTCGTGTGGCGCTCTCCCTGACCGTCGTCGCGGGCTGCGGAAACCGCACGGACGCACTCCAGGTCTCGGGCACCGTCGAGATCCGCCAGGTCCAGCTCGCCCCGCTGACTTTCGGCCGCCTCGTACGGCTGCTCAAAGACGAAGGGGACACGGTGCGCCGGGGCGATACCGTGGCGGTGCTCGAGCAGCCGGGGCTCGACGCCCTCATCCGCCAGCGGCGGGCGCAGGCCCGGGCCGCCGGCCTGCGGGTCAACGAGGTCAGCGCCGCCGTCGCGGACAGCGCCCGCGCCGCGAACAACCTCGCCCGGGCGAAGCCGCTGCGCGACCGGGGCATCGTGTCGGCGCAGCAGTACGACGAGCTCAATGCGACGGCAGCCGCCGCCGCAGCGCGGCTCGCCGCGATGCGCGCGGCTTCGAGCGAGTCGACCGCCGCCAGCGCCGCCGTCGCCGCGGCACTCGCGATCCGCGACCAGCTCACGATCGTCGCCCCGGAGGATGGCATCATCGTCACTCGCTACGCGGAGCCCGGCGAGCCGCTCATCAGCGGTACGCCGATCGCCTCGCTCGGCCTGGTGCGACGCCCGTGGATCCGGGCGTACGTCGGAGACCGGTTCATCGGGCGGGTCAGGGCCGGCCAGGGGGTCACGGTGCGCGCGGACGGGTACGATCAGCCGTTCCCGGGCCGCGTGGTAGAGATCGCGCCGCGCGCCGAGTTCACGCCTCGCGCCGCCCTCACCGAGCGGGAGCGAGCGGACCTCGTGTTCGGGATCAAGGTCGAGGCGGATGGCGGGGATGCCGGCGGGCGTCTCAAGGCAGGGATGCCCGTCACACTCGAGATCCCGCTGCTCCCGTGACCCAGGCCGCGGTCGAGACCCACGACCTCACCCGCCGGTTCGGCTCGGTCACCGCCGTCGAGAAGCTCACTCTCCGCATCGCAACCGGCGAAGTGTTCGGGCTGCTCGGGCCGAACGGCTCCGGGAAGACGACGACGATCCGCATGCTGTGCGGGCTGCTCGAGCCCTCTGAGGGCGGGGCGTCGGTGGCGGGGATCGACGTGACCGTCGCGCCGGAGCGGATCAAGCAGCGGATCGGCTACATGTCCCAGAAGTTCGGCCTGTACGAGGACCTCACCGTCGCCGAGAACCTCGACTTTTATGCGGGGATCTACGGGCTCACCGGAGCGGCGCGCCGCGAGCGCCTCCGCCAGGTGATCGAGTTCATCGGGCTCGGGACCCGGCTCGGCCAGCTCGCGGCCGAGCTCTCCGGCGGCTGGAAACAACGTCTCGCCCTCGGCTGTGCCCTGCTCCACCGGCCGCCGGTGCTGTT
>QHVD01000445.1 GCA_003222235.1 Gemmatimonadota bacterium
TGGCGACGTGGGGCTGTCGCTGCGCTTCGGGCCGACGCGCGCCGTGCGGGGTGACGTGGGCGAAATCGCCATCGGATACCGGTTCGGTCAGGGCGTCGCCGGAAGCCGTTGGGGGCTCTCGATCCGCAAGGGCCTCGCGTTCTAGTGCCGTTCCAACTTTTCGGGACTAATCGCAGAACCGGGATGGTCGTGACCAAAGAGCTCATTCGGCGAAGGGGAATGACGGGCTCGACGTTTCACGCCGCGAGCGCAAGAAGGAAGAGACCAAGGGGCGGATCGTCCAGACCGCCCTGCGGCTCTTCAAGAAACGCGGCTTCGAGGCCACCACTGTCGACGAGATCGCCGAGCAGGCGGACGTCGCCAAGGGGACGTTCTTCAACTACTTCCCGCGCAAGGAAGCGGTATTCAGCCATCTCGCGGAGACGTGGGTGGCGGAGGCCGAAAGGAAGATCGCGGCGATTCTACGAATTTGACTACATTGGTCAACGAGTCGCGCTAAAGTCTCCGTTCGCTTCAGAACAGGAATCCCGCGCGCACGTAGATCGCCGTGGCCTCGGGACTTTTCGCCGCCGCAAGCGAGAACGTGTTGGCGCGGCGGTGCTGCCAGCCGAACCAGAGACCACCGCCTGCAGCGGCGTGCCAGCGGTCCGACGCCTCGTCTGCGACCCAGACCCGACCCGCGTCCGCGAGCCCGAATACCCCGTAATCGCCGATGGAGAGCCACCCGAGCCGTAGCCGCAGTTCGGCGTTCGCGTACGCCCCCGTGCGCCCGGCGAAGCGCTGCTCGGCATAGCCGCGGACGGTCGCTTCCCCGCCGACGTGCACCAGCTCGGAGAAGGGAACAGTGCCGCTCGCGGCCGCGCCGCCAACGCGCAGCGCGAGCGTCGCGGCCGGCGGGTCGCCGGCGGAAGCGTACGTCGACGCTTCCACCGACACACTCCCGAAGGGGTCGATCACGTCCCAGGCGGCCGGGTACCATTCGGCCGCGACCCGGAGGTGCGCGCCCCGGGCGGGGGCGACTGGCATATCGCGCGTGTCGAGCTCCAGCTCCGCGCGCGTACCGACTTGACCGAAGTTACCGGCGCCGTAGTACGGCCCGGTGCGCGTGAGGATGGTGCCCGTGTCGCTGTAGGTGTGGGTGTACTTGACGAGCGGCCCGACCCCTAGCCGGAGGCGCGCCGCGAGCCGTGCCGACACCTCAGGCGCGAGCACGAGTTGTTTCTGCCGGACCCGGTAGACACTGTCGGGCTGCGACGCGTCGGTCTCGTTGCCGAAGCCGTAGAACCGGAGAATCTCGAGCCCGGACGCGCGCAGCTCGATGCTGAGGATCCCCGGAGCGAGCGGCCGCCGGAACTGGCCCTCGACAGCCGCGCGGTAGCTACCGGCGCCGGTCGAGAGCTCGGCGGACGCGAGTAAGCGAGTGCTGGGGGGCAGCGCACGGAACCCGTACCGCGTGTGTGCGACCCCGACGCCAATGAGCAGCCCCAGGTCGGGGGAATAGCTCGCGCCGAGGAGCGGGACCGTGCGCGGGCGCCACTCGTCCTGCGCGGAAGCAGCCGCCGGGCGGGTGAAGCTCGTAGCGCCGAGAGCCGCCAGCGCGAGCAGGGTTCGGATCTGCCCAAGCACGAGCGGGAACATCCCGTCCCGGCGTCGTGGCAGCAAGACGTGCGGCGGACCATAGAGCCTTCACCACAGCTCTGACAGCGGGCAGGTGAAGCCGGGACCCCGGGCTTGCGCCCGGGGTCAGTGCATCGACTCGCGGAAGTCGGTCCTACGGGGCGGTGTTGTTCGGTGCGACACTGTTCCGTGGGTTCAAGAACCCCACCACCTTGGTGATCGCGGCCGGCCCGATGGACCGAGGAGGCGCCGCGAGCTCGGCGAGCAGCCGTTCCACCTCGGCGTCTTTGGTCTGCTCGAAGCGCTCATACCAGCTCCCGACAGCGCCGAAGTGCTCGGGCTCGCTCAGGCAAACGACCTCGTCCGCCTCAACCCGGAGCGCCGCGCACGCCTCGCGCGAGCCCACCGGGACGGCCACGACCAGCCGGGCGGGCGCGTGCGCCCGGACGGACTGCACGGCGGCATGCATCGTCGCGCCCGTGGCCAGCCCGTCGTCCACCAGGATCACGATCCGCCCCCGAATCCGCGGCGCGGGCCGACCGGCGCGGAACAGCGTCTCGCGGCGCCGCGCCTCCTCCTGCTGGACCCCCGTGACGGCGGCGGTATAGGGCTCGGAGATGCCGAGCTCGCGGATCACATCCCAGTTCAGGAA
>QHVD01000114.1 GCA_003222235.1 Gemmatimonadota bacterium
CGCAGAGCACCCGATTGTTCAGGAACCGCGCGTCCTCTGCGAACCCTCCCTCCGCGGGATCAAAGAAAGTCAGGTAGGCGCCACCGATCGCGCCCCGCGAATCCAGCACAAGCCGTTCGACCGTCACTCCCCTGGACTTCACCACGATCATGTTGTTGATGCTCGCTCCCGACCGGATGCTGAGGCCGGACCCGGGAGTGGCACAGGTGAGCGTGATGCCATCCGTGGTCACGTCAAACGAGGGGACGCTCATCTCAAGCGCTCCCCGGATCGCTACCGTATCGCCTTGCCCCACGGCGCCCAGGGCGGCCAACAGACTGGCTTCGTCCGTCACGACGAAGTCGGCATGGGCTGGGCACGCAACTTGTCCACTCAGTGCGGCAGACAGAGAATGATTTACGGCGACATCAGGCGTCGCCGGCTCCTTACAGCCCGGGACGAGGCCTAGGATAGCGAGCAGCGCCGCCAATCTAACGGTGCCCATGGCTCACCTCCGATGCAGAAAACGCAATGATTTCGACTAGGATGGAACGGCAGCGGATTCGAGGGGGAAGGGTCATGGAGCGCCCCTCCTTCACGGCACCCCGCACGCCCGTGGACACGCGCCGGATCCAGGCAAGTCGGACCCGGGAACCGGTACCGCCCGCACAAAAAGCAAGATCCGCACCGCGCACTCGCGCGCGATCGAGACCGCTCGACGCCGGGCCGCGAACCGCAAGTTGTGGCGGGATGTTTACAGGATGCGGCTGGCCGGCGCCAACCTCTGGGACGATCGCCGTGGCCCGCTACTCGGTGTGTCTCAACTCCTTCGTGGAGCGGCCGAGCCCAGGCTACCTGGCTGGCGCGAGCTCACCCGCGTCCAGCACGCTCCGCGCAATGGTCTTCCCCTCGACCACCTGGTCGTCCCCGATCAGCGAGTCGCGCACGGTGCTCCCCACCACCCGCACATTCCGGCCCAGGACGCTGTTCGCGATCACGCTCTCGGTGACGTAGCTCCCCGCCTCGAGCGAGACGTTCGGGCCCACCGTCGCGTCATGGATCGTGACCCCTGCCTCGATGTAGACGGGCGGGACGATGGCGCAGCGCGGGCATGGCCCCACCGGGAGCCGGGCACGCCCTTGCTCGAGCAGGTGCCGATTGGTCTCGAGCAGCGTCTCCACCTTGCCGCAGTCGTACCAGCCGCCAACCGCGGCGGTGACGAGGCGCCGGCCCCGATCCACCATGTACTGGAACGCGTCGGTAAGGTAGTACTCGCCGCCCTTCCCCGGCGCCTGCCCGAGCACGTGAGCGATCCCGTCGAACAGGGTCTTCCAGTCCTTCACGTAATACAGACCGATGTTCGCGAGCTTCGAGACGGGCTCGCTCGGCTTCTCCACGATCGTCGTCATGTAGCCGCGCCGGTCGGTCACGATCACGCCGAACCGCTGGTAATCCTCGACCTCCTTCGCCCACAGGATCCCGTCGGCGTCGCTGGTCCGGATCAGCGAGAGATCCGCGTCGAACAGCGTGTCCACGAAGATGATGAGCACCGGGCCGTCCACGAACGGCCGCGCGAGGTTGATGGCGCCCGCGGTCCCGTCCAGCGTCTTTTGCTCCACGAATCTCGCCGGGACGTCGTAATGCTCGACGATGTAGCGCTCGACGACGTCCTTCAGATGTCCCGTAATGACGATCAACTCGTCGATGCTGAAGCCCTTCACCGTGTCCATCACGTAGTCCATCACCGGACGCCCGGCAACCCGGACCAGCGGCTTCGGGACCCGCTTCGTGAGCGGCAGGAGGCGCGTCCCCTTCCCCGCGAGCGGAACAATGACCTTCATCGCTACACCCTCCCGTACCGGTCCCGAAGCCGCACCACGTCGTCGATCTCGGGCGTCGACGCTTCCAGCAGATCGGTCGCCACCACGGCCTCGAATTGGTGGACCAGCTTCGGCCGGATGTGGAACGCTTCCCCCTGGTGCATCTGGCGCTCGATCAGGGTCTCCCCCTGCTGGAGCCGGAGGATGATCTCCCCCGAAAGCACGTAGATCGACTCATCCTTCTGGTTGTGGTACTGGAGGGATAGCACATGCCCCGGCTCGATGTGGAGGATCTTGCCGACGTAGCGGTCCGTCCTGGCCCAGATCAGCTCGTAGCCCCACGGTTTCTCGACTCGATAGGGCAGTTCAGTCACCGGCGCCCCTCGCCAAGTGCGGAGTGCGGAATGCGGAATGCGGAGTGTCAGGGTAGGCGTCGCTCGGCGAACGACCTCCCACTTCAATTCCGCACTCCGCATTCCGCACTCCGCACTTGGCAACATTCCGCACTCCACACTCCGCACTCCGCACTTGGATCATGTCGCAATTGGCAGGCTCAGCCGCAGTGAAGACGGTGAAGTGACGCACGCCGTGACGCACACGCCGCAGCCCACGCACCCTTCCGGCTTGAGCACGGGGTGGCCACGCCCGTCGAGCGCCAGCGCCCGCTCCCCGACGGGGCAGGCGCGCGCGCACACGCCGCAGGACATTCCCTGAAACGTGATGCACCGCTCCGGATCGAGCTCGAGCACGCCCATGTGCACCCGCGCCCAGCCGTCCGCCGGGGGCACGAGGGCGCCCGTCTCGCAAGCACGGGCGCAGGGCATCTCCTGGCACACCACGCACGCCTGAATCCCGGGATCGATGATCGGCGTTCCCGCCGCGAGCCCGGCGGCGGGCGGCGCCGTGATGATGGCATGCACCGGGCAGACGTCGATGCAGTCGCCGCAGCGGCTGCAGGACGCGAGGAACGCGATCTCCGGCGCCGCACCGGGCGGACGGAAATAGCGGCGCGGGGCGACCCGCGCTTCGGCACGGGTCGTCATCTCCCGCAGCAGCTTGTCGAAGGCCTCTCGGAAGAAGCCGCGCCGATCCCTCGCCGCGCCGTTCACCGGTCAAAAACTCGGCTCGAGACTCACCAGCCAACGGAAGGCGATCCGCTTGCCCGGCGGGCTGAAGTCGGGTGCCTGATCCCAGCGGTTCATCTCCAGCGGAAACTCGGCACGCATGGTCCACCCCAGATCGCCGAGCTGCTGCCGCGTCAGGATGCCGACTCCGAGATCGTGCAGCTGCGAATACCCCTTTCCCGTCGGCGACGGGGCGACCGCCAGCGAATCGACCAGACCCACGTCCCCGAACCCCTCGAGGGCCACCTCACGCAAGATACCCTGTGCGCGCCGCAACAAGGGACGGGCCACCTCCGTGTTCAGGGCCAGCGCCCAGCGGCCACCCAGGTCGCGCCGGAAGGCGCGCAGGTTGGCCCCGCCCGGGGCCTGGTAGTGGAAGTCCGGACGCACGAACAAGGCGCCCCGGCTCCGCAGGAATGGGTTGGCGAACGTCTCGTACGGGTCGGCCCCGGCGATCGTGATGCGACGCTGCTTCAACGGGCTGCTCGAGCCGAGGTACCCCCCCGCGAAGACGCGCACACCCAGCCTTGTCCCGAGCAGGAAGGGCGCCCGCACGCTCGCCTGGCCCGTGGCGCGGCCGAACGGCTCCACATCGTAGCGGTTCGCCGAAACCACGCCGACCCCCGGATTCCAGTACATCACGCCGCCCCGTGCCTCGAGCCGCGCGCGGACGACCGCCGACCCCTTCTCGAGGGACGTCGACACCCAGGGCCCCGCCTCCACCGTGCCGCCGTCGTCCCAGAGGCGTCGATCGAGGTAGCCCACGTCCGTCGTGGCCATCCACACCGCAGTGAAACCGACGTGTGGGTCCGCCCCGAACGCCAGATGGCGGCGCAGCGAGCGATCCACGGCGAGCGCGACGCCGGCGCGCCCCTCGACCGCCCACGCGGCGACGGTCGTCGCCGTGCGCGGCAAAGGGTGGCGCACCGGGTTGCTCCAACGGGCGTAGAATCCGGCACGACTGGTGGCGCCGTCCCGGGTGGCGACGCTGCCGAGCAGCAGGCCTCGATCGTAGCTCCCGAGGTAGTTGGAGCGCTCCCGCAGTCCGAGCGTGATGCCGCCGAAATCGTTGTACCAGCCTACCGGGAGCCAGGCGCGCACCAGCCGGTCGCGCCGCGCCCGCTCGCGGAACGGATCGTCCACGCGGATCTCCCAGGCCGCACGTCCCACGACTGCACGCCGTTCCCAGTTGTCGAGCATGTTCCAGTCGTGGGCCAAGAGACGCGGGTCGAGCGCCAGGCGACCCGGCTTGCGGGCGGTCGTGAACTCCACGCGCTCGACCTCGGGCTGGCCCGTCGCGCGGGCGTAGATCGTATCCCCGCTTGCGTCGCCGATCTCGACCGGCATCCAGCCGTCCCCTCTGCGCTCGATGGTAGCCGTCGTGCGCCACCGCCCGTCCGGAAGCCGGTGCCGCTCGACCCGCCGCAACCGGTAGTCGATCAGCACCGTGGCGTGCAGCCACTGGCCGAACAGCCATTTGAGATCCTGGCCCGAGACCTCCTCGGCCACGTCACGGAACGAATCCTCGTCCACGTGCCTGAGCCGCCAGCGCTCGTAGTAGGCGCGGAGGATTCGGCGCATCGTGTCCTCGCCCACCACATAGCGGAGCTCCCGGTAGAACAGCATCCCCTTCGTGTACACCATGCGATTGTACGTGTAGAAATCCCTGAACCGCTCGCTCACCGTGGACACGGGCTCGCTCCAGCGTTCGAGATCGAGCTGGAGCACGGTGACCTCGCTCGTGAAGAACCGTCCCGCGTCCCCGCGCCGCTCGAAAAACCACGCCTCCTGGAAGTCCGACAGCCCCTCATCGAGGAAAGCCTCGCGCCACTCGTTGTTCGCGAGCATGCCCATCGTGTACTGGTGGCCCGTTTCGTGGACGATGAGCCCCAGATCCGGGGAATCGTTCATGATCACCATCGGGAACTCGGTGCCGCCTCCCTGCTCGATCCGGTCCACATTGGTGAGCTGCGGCCAGGCGGAGCTCCCGTACAGCGAATCGAGCCAGGCGAGCGCCGTTACGGTGCGCCGCAGCGCGACGCGGTTTCGGCCGCCCCAAGCGCCGGCGTGGCGCCGCTGATAGAGCACCCGCACCACGACATCGCCGTAGCGTCCTTCCTCGTAGACGTAATCCGGGTTGAGCGAGAAGGCGAAGTGGTGGACCTGCTCGGCGTGGAAGTGCACGCATTTGCGGCCGGCTGAGAGAGTCAGGCCGGGGCACGTGGGCGCGGGGCGCGGGGCGTAGTAGCCCCGCTGGTAATCGATCGCCTCAGCCGGATTCGCGCGCGCCCGCTCCCACCCTGGATCGCCCTCGACCGGCACTCCGGTGGCGCCGATCACCTGGTCCTCGGGGAGATCGAGCGTCACGTCAAAGGTGGCGAACTCGCCGTAGAACTCCCCTGCCGGATAGAGCGGGTGATCCTCCCAGCCGTACCGATCGTAGACCACGACCTTCGGGTACCACTGCGCGAAGTCGAAACGCCGTCCCCCCCCCTCGCGCCCCTGGCGGCGCGGCAGCGTGGACGGCCGCGCCTCCCAGGCGATCTCCGCCGTCAGGCTGTCCCCGGGCGCGAGCGGGCGCGTCAGTGTCCAGCGCGCGATGGTCGAGTCGGGGGCGTACGGATACTCCGGTCTGAGCGATCGCCCCATGATGGTGGCCGCGCCGATCCGCTCGAACGCGTAGTCGGGGTCCTTGAGATGCTGGAACCGCTCGCGCCCCTCCGCACTGTCGGCCATGGCCCACCGCGAGCCGGGCCGGAACGCGTTCAGGTAATCGTGCACGTAGAACTCCCGCAGCGTGTCGGGCGAGCGGTTCACGTACGTGATCAGCTCGCGCCCCGTCAGCACCCCGGACGGTTCATCGAGCGAAGCGGTGATCCGATACGCGACCTGTTGCTGCCAGTAGCTCGTCGCTCCGGAGTCGGGCCGGTTCGCGGGGAGAGCGCGGGGGGGGACGGAGGGGACGGGGCGGGCAGGTGCCGGGCCGGCCGTGAGCAACAGCGCCAGGGCGAGCATAGGGATGGGGAAACTACACGACGCAGGTCACGGCGGGGAGTCGCCGCGCGGCATTTCGGTCCCCGCCGCGCGAATCGGACGCCGCTTTGCGGGCCGCTGCTCCTCATGTTGAGCGCGCTTACCTCGACAAGGAGTCGGCCATGTTGAATAAAAGGCTCTGCCTCGTGGCGCTTGCGTCACTGGCAGGAACGATCGCGTGCTCGGATCATCCCTCCGTCACCACCGGGCCGCGGCCGCCCCAAGCCACCGTCAGCCCCCCGGCCGTCGCGGCGCACGCCGAGGCACTGGCGCGCCGCCTCGCCCTCGCCCTGCGGAGCCCCGCGTTCCGGGCCTACCTGAAGGCTCGGCTCGATGGGTCCCCGTTCCGCGAGCACAAGCTCCACTTTCAGCGGTTCCTCGCCGACCGGGACCGCCACGCGTTCCGGGAGCTCGCCCGCCAAAGCGGCGCGAGCGCCGGAGACGTGGAGCGGGAAGTCGCGGCTGCGATCCCTCTGGAACTGTATTTCCCCGTGCGGGCTCACCGCCGCGTCTGGGCGGGGAGCTCGAACGTGCTCGTCGCCACTGCGATCGCAGACCACGACGCGCCCGTGGCCTTCGACCCGCAGGGCAACCGCATGGTCCTGAGTCCGGATCGCCCCCCGCCCACTCCGGTGCTCGCGCTCGTCCCCGTGGAGACGGACTTCAACGCGCCGCCCCCGCCCCCGCGGCTCTCGCCGCTGGTGGAATGCATCGCGGAGTGCGACGGCGGGGGCGGGGGCGGGGGCGGGGGCGGCGGCTGGGGTGGGAGCGTGGACCCGCCGCCCGTCACACCCGGCCTGTACATGACCCGCTCTCATTTCGTGCAAACATTCGAGGGCTGGTTGAAGGGGAGCCCCGAGTTCGAGGTCCACATCCTCGGCCAGAAGGGGCAGACGGACTCGCTGACCGATTATCAGTGCGCCGGCGAGCACCAGCCCGTGCCGTACTACTTCGACCAGAACGATCGCGACTGGAGCGGCAGCGTGCTGCTGTTCAGCAAGACCCAGCTCGACAGCTACAACACCGTCCATCCCGGGCAGAACGTGCGGGTGTTTCTCGTGGAGGACGACGACACCGCCTGCCAGATCAAGACCAGCAACGGCGCCATGCAGAGCACGCTGATGTCGGTCGACGCCGGAAATCAGGCGCTCACCGCGGGAAAGGACACGACGGGCGGCACGCTGCAGAGGCTGTGGAAGTTTGCCAGGGCGTTTCTGAAGTTGATTGAGGAAGCAGCCTCGCTCATCGACACGAGCGATGAGATCGTCGGCAACGCGGTCCAGGATAGCATCGCGGTCGAGTTTCACGAGGGATTCAACTGGATCGTAAAGGGCGAGGGCAACGTCACCAACGGCTGGGTGAAGCTCGAGATGCGGTGAGGTCTGCACCGCACCTCCACGAAAGGAGCGAAGCCATGACCCGGCATTGCGCACTAGCGTTGTGTTTCCTGGCTGCGGGCGTCCCACGCCCGTACGCAGCCGCGCAGTGGAGCGTGGGGCTGGACCTGGGCGCGTCGCACTTCACGGGCGCGTCCTTCGACACCAGCGCCGGGGGCGTCGCGGCCTCCTTGCGCCCTCAGCATCCCCCGGTTGCAGCCCTGCGGCTCGAGCACGCGGCGGCCGGGGTGCGGGTCGGCCTCGGGGTGCTCTACGCCAGTGCGGGGTTGGTCGCGGAGAACGGCGCGTACGCGGCGGTGCAGAAGGGCTTCTTCTCCCTGCTCGAGCTCGCGCCGGAAGGCTCGATTCGGCTGGCGCAGACCGGCGCAGGCACCGAGCTCCGCCTGCACGCGGGACCGCTCGTGGATTTCTGGGCGGTTGAGAATGGCGACAACCGCACCCGTGCCGGCGGGCACGCTGCGCTGTCGGCTGGTTGGCCGATCACGGGGCGTGTGACGGGGTCGATCCGCGTGGCGGCCGCCCTCACGGGATCGGTGTTCGAGGCCGGGGAGCTGCCCTTCCAGGTCGTCCGGCGGGTCATGTGGCGACGCACGGTGTCGGTCGGGCTGCGCTACGGGCGGTAGAACGGTAGAAGACGGTAGAGGGCGGTAGAAGGCGGCAGAGGTAAAAGGCGGAGGCAGACGAGCCGCCGCGTTCCCGCGCAGCAGCCTCTACCGTCCTCTACCGCCCTCTACCGCCCTCTACCGCCCTTCTCTCACTCCCCCGTCAACATCCTGCGCCGCAGCACGGCGAGCTTGCGCCGCAGCGATCCGTCGAACACCCGGTCCCCCACCCGCACGACCAAGCCTCCCAGGATGCTGCGGTCGGCACGGAAGTGAGCCCTGATCTCCTTGCCGAAGGCGGCGCCGAGGCGGTCCACGATCTCCCGCTCGAGTCCGGGGTCCGGCTCGCGGGGCAACGTCACGCCCGCGTGAACGCGGTTGAGCTTGACGTCGACCAGCCCCTGGTACTCGTGAGCGATCTCGCCGAACAATCCCTGCCGGCCGCGGCGCACCACTGCCTGGAGGAACCGTACGAATTCCGGAGGCGCCACACCGCCCAGCGCGCGCGCGAGCAGCGCGCTCTTGGTGGCCTTGGCGACGCGGGGGGAGTCGAGCGCGACCGCGATGCGCTCGTCCGCCTGGATGGCGCCCGACACCGCATCCAGCAGCCGGCCGTAGCGCTCGACGGCGGCGTCGCCTGCGGCCTCCCCCGCGAGGAACAGCGCCTCGGCGTAGTTCCGAGCGATCGTGGCGCTCTTCACCGGGCCAGCTCGAGACCCGCCAGGTATTCCGTCACCAGCCGGCGGTTCGCTTCGGTGTCGAGATTGGCGTCGAGCAGCTTCGCCGCGGCGGCGATCGAGAGGTCCACGGCCTCCTGCCGCAGCGCCAGCAGGGCTTTCTCCTTCTCTTCGTCGATTTCCTTGCGCGCCCGCGCCAGCAGCCGCTCGTACTCCTCGCGCGCCTTGGCGAGCAGCGTGGCGCGCTCCTTCTCGGCGACGGTCTTCGCCTTGTTGAGGATCTCCTGCGCCTCGCCCTTCGCCGCGGCCAGGAGCCTCTTGTGCTCCTCCAGCAAGGCAGCCGCCTCCGCGCGGTTCTTCTCCGCCTCCGCGAGCTGTCGCTCGAGCTTTTGCTCGCGCTCCCGCACCGCGGCCAGGAGCACGGGCCAGGCATTGCGCTTGAGCACGTAGAGCAGCAGCCCGAAGACGACCAGGGTCCAGATGACGAGCCCGCCGTCGACCGTGAGCGGACCACCGCCCCCCGCCCCCGTCTCTTGAGCGAACACCGGCCCACCGGTTCCGGTCACGAGCAGCAGCGCAAGCCCGAGCGACTTCCGCATGGCGTCCTAGAACGTCACCTTGCCCTGCATGACGAACGCCACCACGGCCGCGAACAGCGCGACCCCTTCGACGAGCGCTGCGGAGATGATCATGGCGGTCTGGATGCGGGCGCTGTTGTCGGGCTGGCGGGCCATGCCTTCCACCGCCTGACCACCGATCCGCCCGATCCCCACGCCGGCGCCGAGCACCGCGAGGCCGGCCGCCAGGCCGGCGCCGATGAGCGCGTAGCCCTTGCCAGCCGCGGCGGTCACGGCGCCTTCCTGAAGCAGCGCAAGCATGTTCAGCAGCATGTCACACTCCGATCGTGAGCGGGAGATCCCCGTTCCGTCTGCGCTCGCCCGCGCGTGCTCCGATTCTCCCTGCTCGGCGTCGCGACGGTGGCTCCCTTCGATCGCCCAAGCGATCAGTGAGCTTCGTCCACCAACCGGCGGACTACCTCCGACGGCGGCAGCGAGCGATCGGCGCCGTCGGTCCCTCTAGACCCTAGTGCCGTTCCAACTTTTCGCGCCTAGTTCCCCTTCGCCGAATGAGCTCTTTGGATCACGACCATCCCGGTCCTGCGATTGGTCCCGAAAAGTT
>QHVD01000446.1 GCA_003222235.1 Gemmatimonadota bacterium
TCGACCCCAGGGATCCCGACCTCGTCTACGTGGCCGCCATGGGCCACGCGTTCGGTCCGAACGCGACCCGCGGTGTGTTCCGCTCGCAGGACGGCGGGAAGACTTGGAAAAAGGTGTTGTTCGTGGACGACAGCACCGGCGCCATCGACTTGGGCGTGGACCCGGCCAACCCGCGCATCCTGTACGCGGCGCTCTGGAAGGCGCAGCGCTTCCCGTGGGGCTTCGCGGCGGGCGGGGGCAAGAGCGGGCTCTGGAAGACGAGCGACGGGGGCGAGACCTGGACCGACATTTCGGGAAGCGACGGCCTCCCGCGCCGTCCGCTCGGTCGCATCGGCATCACGGTGTCGCCCGCCAACCCGTCCCGCCTGTGGGCGAGCGTCGAGGCGCCCGACTCGGGCGGCGGGATCTTTCGGTCCGAGGATGCGGGGAAGACCTGGGAGCGGGTGAACGCCGAGCAGAAGTTCATGATTCGCCCCTGGTACTTCTCGTCCGTCACGGCCGATCCGGTCGATCAGAATACGGTGTACGTGCTGAACCTCGCCACCTGGCGCTCGATCGACGGCGGCAAGACGTTCGAGCGCCTCCGCGTGCCGCACGGTGACTGCCACATCCTGTGGATCGACCCGCTCGATCCCAAGCGCATGGTCGAGGGGAACGACGGCGGCGCGACGGTCTCGTTCGACGCCGGCGAGACGTGGTCCACCGTCTACAACCAGCCGACCGCTCAGTTCTACCACGTCATCACGGACGACCAATTCCCTTATCGGATCTACGGCGCCCAGCAGGACAATTCGACGGTCTCGATCGCGAGCCGGTCGGACGAAGGCGCGATCACCGAGCGGGACTGGTGGCCCGTGGGCGGGGGCGAGTCGGGCTACATCGCGCCGCAGCCGGGCGACCCCAACGTCGCGTTCGCCGGGACCTACATGGGAACGCTCACGCGTTACGACCGCCGCAGCGGGCAGACGCAGGACGTCTCGGTATGGCTCAACAACTACGACGGGCACGCCGCGTCGGACGTGCCCTATCGCTTCCAGTGGACGTTCCCGATCGTGTTCTCGCCCCACGAGCGGAACACCCTGTACACCACGGCCCACCAGGTCTTCAAGACCACGGATGGCGGGGCGAGCTGGCATGCGATCAGCCCGGACCTCACGGTTCACGACCCCGCCACCCTCGGCCCGTCGGGCGGCCCGATCACGCGCGATATGACCGGCACTGAGTGGTACGCCACGATTTTCGCGTTCGCCGAGTCACCGGTGAAGGCCGGCGTGCTGTGGGCCGGCTCCGACGACGGGCTGGTGCACGTCTCGCGTGACGGGGGGACGGACGCGAGCTGGCAGAACGTCACACCCAAGGACCTGGGCCGGTTCACCCGCGTGAGCATCATCGAGCCGTCGCACTTCGACGCCGGGGCGGCCTACCTGGCGGCGAACCGCTATCAGCAGGACGACTTCCAGCCGTACCTTTTCAAGACGACCGATTACGGCAGGTCGTGGACGAAGATCACGAGCGGCGTCCCGGCGGGGGCCTACACCCGCTCGATCCGGGAGGACCCGGTGCGCCGGGGGCTCCTGTTCGCGGGGACCGAGACCGGCATCTACTACTCCCTTGACGACGGCGCCCACTGGCAGTCTCTCCAGCTCAACCTGCCGCGGGCCTCGGTGCGGGACATGACGATCCACGGCGGCGACCTGATCGTGGCGACCCACGGGCGGGCGTTCTGGGTGC
>QHVD01000115.1 GCA_003222235.1 Gemmatimonadota bacterium
AGCCGACACGATCCATCGCTCCTACGACCCCGCTGCGGCACGGGCGTTCTGGCAGGTCCTCGTCGGGATCAGAAGGGTCCTCGATCTGTTCCGGGCCCGCTTCCTCGGCAAGGCGAGCCCGGTGCACTTCTGGTGGGGGAGCTTCGATCTCGCCCACACGCGGTTCTCGGGTCGTCGGGCCCCCCGCCACCCGGGTGGCATCCCCAACCTTGCCGACGCCGTGACACGCGAATCTTACTCGCACGAGTGCATCAGCATGGGGTGGTGGCTCGGCGGAGGAAGCACGCCGATTCTGGAGCCCTCGTTTTATGCCTATGCGTATCCCGAGCCGCCCGGCTGCCCCGACGCCGTGATCGCCCCGGTCAGCGCGAGCTACGACCTGCGGATGCACGAGTGGATCCTGCCGTACGAGGCGGTGCGGCGCGCCCCCGATCCGGATGCCACGCTCCTCGAGTTTGCGCAGAGTACCTACGAGGCGGCAGCGGACTTGGGCGGATGGGAGCGCGCGCTCCTGGAGCGCTAGCGCATCCCAGCCCAGCTCGGCCGACAGCGCGTTCTTGATCTTGTCGGCGGGAAATCGCATATGACGACGGAGGGGAATCGAAGCGCACGCAGGATCAAAGGTGCTCCGTCAGCACGGCACGCTGTGGCCCGCCACCTCGGGCAGCCCCGGTCGCGCCACCAGCACCACGCGAAACGGGCCGGCGACGCGCCCGTGGTACCAGCGCGCTTCCCACACGTAGCCCCGACGGCCGAGTGACCGCACGGCGCGGATCTCGAGCTCGCGGTCGCCGTCCCAGGCCGCCACGTCCCAGCCCTCACCGGCAAGGCGCTCGATTCGAAGCACCGGTCCGTCGGCCGGTACCAGGCGTCCCGGGTGCAGATCCCGCCAGCGCACCACGAGGGTGTCGCCGGCGCACACCTGGCTCAGCACCACTCGTGTGACGCGCTCTGGCGCCGGCCCGGCGGTACGGCGCGGCAGGATCGTTTCGGATTTCCCCGGATAGGCGTCGATCTGCTCGACGCGGTTCACCGGACTCGCGCCCGAGCGCGCGAGCGTGGCGGCGAGCCTGCCCAGCTCCACCGCAAGGACGGCGGCCGTGTTGGGTCCGTACAACGTAGAGCCGCCCTCGTAGGTCTGCTCTCCGTATTCCGCATCGGTCGTGACGTACTGCATGTAGCCGTTGGCGAGCCCCACGATCGTGACCGCCCGCGGCGTCAAGCCGGAGGCACGAGCGCTGTCGGCCATGGCTCGCTCGATTTGTGCACCGGCCCGCGTCGTCACTTCGGCCGGCACCACGCCCAGGAGGAGATCGCCGAGCCGGATCACCGACAGCTGCGCGACCTCCGGCAGTCCGTGCTTGCCCACGAGCCAGCGCTGCACTCGGCCGAGTACGACGCGCTTCTCGCGCTGGCAATCGTGCGGGTTGCGACGGATGGCATGCCCGGCCGCCTCGAGGCCGAGCGGGAAGATGCCGAACAGACGCCAGCCGTACAGCCGCGTGCGGCCGTCCTCGGCGCCGCCGACCGTGGACGAGCCGGCTTCGGGGTAGGGGCAGAGGCGGGGGTCGCCCTTCAGGCGGAGAGTCCGAAACGCCACGCCGATGTGCAGGTCGCCGCGCAGGCCGGGGCCGAGCGAGTCGAACAGCGCCGCCGCGCGCGCGGCGAGCGAGTCGCCCGCGGCGTTGACATAGCGGCGCGCGGCGGCGAGGCACAGGCCCATCCACGCCGGGGCCGGGTCGCGCCACTCCCACGGCGCGGGCGGCGTGCGCGGCCCGCCCGGCGACAGCGTGGGCCGGAGCATCGGCGGGCCGCAGCGCGATTGGGCCGGCCAATCGGGAGACACGTCGCCTTCCGCGCCATTCGCCACCAGGTGGTAGCCTGCGCCGCGCCGGCTCAGCGAGTCCACGTGGCGTTCGAGCCCCCGCTCGATGACCCCGTGGATCCCCGCGTCGAGCAGCTCGTTCTCGGGGGCGTCGGCCGTGCCGTGGAGCGCGAACACGCTGAGCGCACCTGCCGGCCGGTAGGCGCTGTCGGCGCCCCANNNNCGCCGGGTCGAGCCCGGGCGTCACCGGTGCCGGCGGCGTCCACTCGGGTTTGTCGCGCAAGAACGCCTCGTAGCTCCGGTTGCGGGTGTGTCCCCACACCGCGGTGGCCCCCCAAGCCACCCGCGCGGCGCGCAGATCGCGCTGCGCGTCGAGCACGGCTCGCGCGAACCGCGAGACCAGGAACGCGACCATCATGGAGTCGTAGCCCTCCACCCGCGACGTGCTCTGGTTGTACTGGCGCTCGGCGTAGAAGTGACCGGGGCCCGCGTGCACATGCGTCGCCGCGATCACCAGCCGGTCCGCGCCGATCCCGGTCGAGTCGGCAATGCACCGGGCGGTGAGCCGGTGCAGGTTCGGCGTGACGTGTGGCAGGTCGGCGACCACGAACGCGACGCGCTCGCCCGTGCGATCCTCGAGCAGCAAGGCGCGTGCGTACAGGCGTACCCGATAGCCCAGGGCGCGGCGAACCTCGGGACCGTTGCCGGCGAGTCCCACACCGGGCGGAGGCGTGATGTCCGCCCGGCCGAATCCCGCGCGCAGGCCGGCCAGCGGCGGTGGCTTGGGCCGGGCCGACGTGTCCCGTGGCAACGGCAGCTGGTGGTACGCGATGCACGCCGTGGCCACGAGCGCCAGCCCCGGGACGGCGCGTGCGTGCGCGATTACCACGATACGATCGTCGGAGACAGGCGTAGCGCCAGCGCCGCCCACGGCTTGACGCTGCGCCGTGCGTCACTGGGATCGGCGGTGGTGGGCCGGGTCGCAGGGTCGGCGCTGAATTGCGTGTGGGCCTCGATGCGCAACACCGTGGGCACGCCCAAGGGATGCAGCGTCAGGTCGCCCGACACGGCGAGGTCCACGTGGGTGACGCCGGCGCGCGCGAAATAGGCGCCCTGCGCGGGATCCCGGATGTTCACTTCCTGGCCGAGCGTGTAGCCCAGGGCAGCGTGAGTTATCAGGGCGATGAAGGGTGCGGCCAGCGGGTTGGCGAGCAGCGGAACCGTGGCGCTGCCTTCGATGTAGGCGCCGCCTACCCGGTCGACGTCCAGCCACAGCGCGACGCCAGGCACGACGTACTTCGAGATGGCGCGAACGTCCATGTACAGCTCGGTCGTGTTATCCACCGGGGTACGGGCAGCGGTAGGACCGGTTCCGCGAAACGTATAGCGGATCGCTCCGAGCGCCGCCTGCATCAGACCGAGCGACCAGCTCGCCTGCCCCCAGTAGTCCAGCTCGGCGAGCCCGCGCTGGCCAGGGCCTAGATCCGACAGGTCGCCGGGGCTGGCGCGGCGCAGCTCGTCGCTCGCCCACGCCCCGCCGGACAGGAACCCGTCGCTCGCCCGCACACTCATGAAGCATTCGGGTTGGACGACCCAGCCATTTGCACGCGTCACGCCGCGCCACACGTAGGGGGAGGTGAGCGCGGCGTCGAGGCCCAGATACACCTGCGCGCAAGCGGGGCTCGGCAGCCCGAGCCCGTGCAACAATGCCAGGCCAACCGGGAGCCGAGCCCGGCGGGCAGCCGCCGCTCTACCCACGTCGACCCTCGAATGCGAGTCGGGCAATCATGCGGTGCGGGCGACGCGGAAGCAATGCGCCGGCGTTTCTCCCGTTCATCGCACGGCATCAGAGTGCAAGTAGAAGAGGCGCATTCCATGAACTGCCACCGTGATCGGACGCCCTGAAGGGCGCCCTCGGCGCGAGCGCGTCCTGAAGGACGCTGGTGCGTCGCCGTCCTTCAGGACGGACCCCGCAGCTGAGGCCGGCCTCAGCCCGTGCGATCACCGGTCGCACCCCTCAAGGACCTCTTTCAGCATCCCGGTAGAGGTTGAGTCCCCCCTTTTTGGAACGGAGAGGGTCAGGGGGTGAGGACCAAACAAGAGTGTCGCTGCGGTGCGACAATTTGCCCAACAGCTCCCGCGCTCGGGGGCTCGCAACGGCTTGCCGGGGTGAGGGTTGACCGCCGCCCGCCTACCGAGCACCACTCGTGCAGGAACTCCATACCGCGCCGGAGGTCCGTGAGGGGCGATCGCGAACCGGGTCCGGCGGGGACGCGCATTCCTCCAACAGCCGTCTGCTGACCTCACTCCGGAGCTCCGCATGACCACCACGCCGACCCGCACCAAGCCATGCTGAGCCACCGGTCGCACGCGGCGCTATTCCTGTCCGTGATCTTCTGGGTCATGGGCTGTGACCCCTCGCTTCCCGACCGGGTGACGGGGCCTCCTCTCCCCGTAACGGAGGCATTCGCCGTCGCGTCCGCCAACGGCACGGTGTCGATCGCGTCGAACTTCAACGCCACACCGATCAGCGCCGGCGCGACCGTGTGGTTCAGCGCCGTCTTCAGGGTGAGTGGAAGGCCGCCGGCCGGGACCACAATCTACTTCAGCAAGTCCACGATTCAGTTCGCCGCTAACGGCAGCAGTCTCTCGCTACCGGTGCCAGCGGGAGCGATCACGTACAGTGCCACAGCTGCGCACGCGAGCTCGAGTTTCGACAGCCTGTTCCAGACCTGGCGGACGATCGTGCCTTCGAGCTACTCGGGGGATGTCTTTCTCACGGGCTTCGCATACCAGGTCCCCGCCGCCCTTCCCGGTGGGATCCATCCAGTCACCTGGTCGGGCAGTTTCACGTCGTCCACGGCCGGTCTGAGTGTGCACTGGAAATGGGCGGCCGCGGTATACACACGGTTCGCCGCTGACAACAATGCGATCGGGGCGAAGCCCGTGGACGGCCACCGAGAGAGCGCGTACCGGAACGCGGACCACGCCGGGACCCCTGAGCGGTTCAAGCGCTATGTGACCGGGGGAGCGCGGGGCGGCGGCGGGTCGAACTGGACGGGAGGGCATACCGGAACCGGCCGGGCAGAAGCTCGAGTGGCCTTCGGGCACGTGTTCATCGTCACGGAGGAGAACACCGACTACGCGGATGTGATCGGCAGCCCGGCGATGCCGTATCTCAACAGCCTGGCGCAGCAGTACGGGCTCGCGACGCAGTACTATGCGAACACCCACCCGTCCATCGGCAACTACTTCATGATGAACGTCGGGAAGGTCATCACCAACGACGACGACTACTCGTCGATCGTGACCGACGACAACGTCGTCCGGGAGCTGCTCAAGGCCGGAAGGACCTGGAAGTCGTACGCGGAGGACCTGCCGGACGTAGGGTATACCGGCGGGGACGTCGGGAATTACGCCCGGAAGCACAATACGTTCGCGCTGCTCTCGGACGTCGTGAACGACCCCACGCAGGTTCGGCGGCTGGTGCCGTTCACGCAGTTCGCGACGGACCTGGCGAACGGGACGCTGCCCAACTACTCGAACATCGTGCCCAATCTGTGCAACGATGGGCACGACTGCTCGTTGAGGACGGCGGATGACTGGCTCAGGGCCAACATCGATCCGCTCGTCAAGAGCGCCACCTTCCAGCTGGACGGCGTGCTCATCATCCTCTTCGACGAGTCGGGCGACGACGATAGGAACGGGGGTGGGCGGGTTGCCTGGGTCGTGGTGAGCCCGAAGGCGAAGCGGGGCTACCAATCAACCAGGCTGTACCAGCACGGGAGCACACTGCGGCTGTCGCTCAAACAGCTCGGCGTGACGGTGTTCCCGAACGCGGCGGCCAGCGCGCCCGACATGGACGAGTTCTTCATCCCGTGAGGGAGGATCTGGAGGCGAGCGCCGCGGCGCGACGGGATCGATGTACACCGTGAGGCGTGCGCTACCGCTCTTCTTGGGCGGGTCACTGGGTCTCACGACAACTTCGCCCCCCAACGCCCGGTGGAGTGGCGTGGCTCGTCTGGGCCACAGTGAGTCCTCGAATATGTTTGTCTCGCGATCGGCGGCAACACAACGAGTCTTGCCGCACTTGCGCTCGTCGCTCGCCAGCGTGATCGTCGCTGGGACATCCCATGCCGAAGCAGAGGGAGCCGGGCCAATCTTGGCCGCAGTGGGGCCTCGTCGCGTTGGCCGTGGCGCTCGCCCTGCCCGGCATCTACCTCCGACTGTCTGGAACGAGCCTCGGCACGGTGCCCGACACCGCCCTGCACGGCCTGGCCATCGTCGCGGCCGCTTTTCTCCTGAGCTGGGCGGCGGAGGCGGCCCAGGTGGATGTCTCGCAGGGGCTGGCGCTCGCGTTGATTGCGTTCATCGCCGTACTCCCCGAATACGCGGTGGATGTGACCTTCGCCTGGAAGGCGGGGCGGGACCCGCAATTCGCGCCGTATGCCGTCGCCAACATGACCGGTGCCAACCGCGTCCTGGTCGGCCTCGCCTGGCCGCTGATTTTCGGCCTGTTCTGGCTGAAGGCGCGCCGGCCGGTGCTCACGCTCGAGCGCGGCCATGCCATCGAGATCTTCGCGCTGGCGCTCGCGACCGTCTACAGCTTCACGATGCTGCTGCGGCGGGAGATCGGGTTGCTCGATACCGCAGTGCTCGCCGTGCTGTTCATCGCGTATGTGACGCTCATCGCCAGAGCGCCCACCGAATCGCCGCATCTCGTCGGACCCTCCCGGGCGCTTGGCACGTTGCCGCGGCCCAAGCGCTACGCCGGCATCGCCGGGCTCTTTCTCTTCGCAGCAATCGCCATATTCGCCGTGGCGGAGCCCTTCGCCGGGGGGCTGATCACGACGGGCACCGCCCTGGGGATCGACCAGTTCTTGCTGGTCCAGGTGGTCGCACCGATCGCCTCCGAAGCGCCGGAGTTCCTGATCGCGGGTCTGCTGGCCGTCCGCGGGCGCGCCGGCGCCGGGTTGGGGGCGCTGATCTCGTCCAAGGTGAATCAGTGGACGCTGCTCATCGGCGCACTCCCCGTCGCCTACGCGCTCGCCGGCGGCCACATCCGCCCCCTGCCGCTCGATGCGCGCCAGATGGAGGAGCTGTTCCTGACGGCGGCGCAGTCGGCGTTCGCCGTTGCCCTTCTTGCACGCCTCAACCTCACGTGGTGGGGCGCGACGACCTTGTTTGGGCTATTCGCCGTCCAATTCGCGATTCCCACTGTGACCGTGCGGCTGGCCATCGCGTGGCTCTACGTTGCGCTCGCCGTGCTCGTCCTGGCGATCCGCCGCACAAGTCTGCGCGACCTGACCAGAACCGTGCGTGAATGCGCCGCCGCGTACGCCACCAGTCGCCAGCAGGAGTGACGAGCACGTCTCCCGTCCGTATCCGCGCGTTGAAACGCCGGCTCGGCCAAAGGCGAGCGTCTTTAGAGACGCGCGGAGGCTGAGTCCCCCCTCTCCGGAACGGAGAGGGGGTCAGGGGGTGAGGGCCACAACGGAGAGGGGGTCAGGGGGTGAGGACCACGGCGATCCGCACCTCGTCCGAGTCGCCGGACGCGGTCACGGCGCGAATGATGTGCGTGCCGGGGACGAGCTGCCAGCGCGTCGTGGCCGCCGGTCGGCCATCGACCCACCAGCGAATCGCTCCGGCGCCGCCGGCAGCCCGCAAAGCGATGGTCGCGTAGCGGGCTTCGACCCCCGGCGGGATGCGGTACTTGTCGCCATCCCGGGGCGAGACGATGCGGAGCGGCTCGCGGTCGGCCGACCCGCTCGCGGAGGCTCCTGCGCCGGCGGCCCACGAGGCGGCCACCGTCTGCTCCGCCCACTCTGCGTATTCCGGCGGCAGGTGCACGCCGCCGCGATGCCAGTCCGGCTCGGTGCCGGGCACAAACCACTCGACCATCCCGGGGCACTCGGGCGTCGCGCGGAGCCCGGAGAGCCTGCAGATCATCACCGGCACGGCACCCACGGTCGCCGGAGAAGGTAACGCGCCTGGAGCATAGCTCTGAGCCGTCAGGACGATCGCGCGGTGCAACAGCGGACCTGCGCCCGTCACCCCGCTCACGTCATTCATGGGCCGGCCGCTGAAGTTCCCTACCCACACCGCGACGGTGAACCCGCCGGTCGTCCCCACCGCCCAGTTATCGGTGAAATGCCGGCTCGTCCCGGTCTTCACCGCGACGGGAAACGGGAAGTCGAACGGCGTGCTCAGTCCGAATCCCGGAATGCGCGCGACCGGGTCGCTCAGGACGTCGAGCACGATCGCCGCGGCACGTGGCGAGACGACCCGCCGGTCGGTCTCGGAGTCCGCGTGCACCCCCCCCCCGCTCGGCACGACCCACCAGCGGTAGGGCCGCCAGACTCCTCCGTTCGCGAGCATGCGATAGGCATTCGCGAGCTCCAGCAGGGTCACGTCGCCGTTCCCGAGGGCGAGGCCGAGGCCGTAGTAGTCGGCCGCACGAGCGAGCGACGCGAATCCGGCGAGCTGGAGAGTCCCGAGCAAGCTCGCGGCCCCGACGCGGTCGGTCAGCTCGATCGCGGGCACGTTGTACGAGCTCGCAAGCGCTTCCCGGGCGCGCACGGGTCCGTGAAAGGCGCGGTCGTAGTTGCGCGGGCGGTACGGTCCCGTGGGCGTCTCGTACGTGTGCGGGAGGTCGGCGATGACCGAGGCCGGTGTGTAGCCACGGTCGAATGCGAGCGCATAAAGGAACGGCTTGAGCGCGGATCCCGGCTGCCGCGGCGACACGACCATGTCCACCTGACCCGCGCTGTCCGCCCAGAAATCGGGTGAGCCGACCCACGCGAGGATCTCGCCCGTGCGATTGTCGAGGACGACCAGGGCGGCTTGCTCTACGCCGCGTTCCCGCAGGACCTGCACCGTGTGGCGCAACTCCGCCTCGAGCCGCGTCTGGAGGGCGAGATCAAGGGAGGTGCGCCGCACGCCGTCGGGCGACTCGCCTAGCTCGTCGCTCCAAGCCAGGAGGCGGCTCGTGAAATGCGGTGCGAGGAACGGCGCGGCGGACCGCTGGGGGAGGAGCGGCTCGGCGGCCGCCCATGCCAGCTCGGGGTCGGCGGCGTAGCCCGCGTCGCGCATGCGGGTCAGCGCTCGGGCGCGTCGCGCCTGCGCCCGCTCAGTCGATATGAAGGGGTTGGCAGTGGACGGAGCGCGCGCCAGCCCGGCGAGCAGCGCGGCCTGGGCGAGGCTCAGATGGGTGGCGGATGCGTCGAAATAGAGACGCGCGCCGGCGGCGACCCCGATCGTGCCCTGGCCGAGGGGGACGCGGTTCAGGTACTGCTCCAGGATCGTCTGCTTGGTGAGGTGACGCTCCAGCCGGAGCGCCCACAGGACCTGCTGCAACTTGGCGCCCCACGTGCGGCCCCCGGCTCCCCCGGCCGCGGGCCGGAGCAACCGGGCCAGCTGCATCGTGATCGTCGAGGCGCCGGACACGACATGGCCGGCGCGAAGGTTGTCACGCGCTGCGCGAAGTGCGGCGCGCGGGTCCACGGCGCCGTGCTCGTAGAACCGGCGGTCCTCGAGCGCGAGGAACGCCTGCAGGATCTTCGGATCCATTTCCGACAGGGGGAGCGAGCGCACCAGGCTCCCGTCCGGCGCCCGCGTCGTGCGGAGCACCAGCCCGTGGCGGTCGGCGAGCGTGAAGCTAGGTTCCGGCGCCGGGGCGAGGAGACCGGCCGGCAGCGGCCAGGCGACCCAGGCACCGAGGGCGAGCGCCAGGCCCGCCAGGCCCGCGCTCAGCGCGAGCAGCCTGCGGCCCCCGTTCCTCATCGAGACTTCACCGTCACGCTGAACACGCCGCCATCGCTGCGGCCGTGGACGGCCGGATTGTACATCTCTTCGGCGTGCGCGGGCGGCCGCACGAACACCCCGGGCGTCGTAGCTCGGGCGACGTAAGTGGCGCCGTAGGTGCCAGGCCAGAGCACCGTCGCGGCATACACAACGCGGTCGTCCCGCATCTCCTTATGGTCGAACGGCGACCACCAACCGTCGTCCCAGCTTCCGTAGTACCAGCCCCACGGGTAGCTCGACTCGCCTTCGGCTTCTTCGTGCTCGGCCTGTTCCTCCCGCGTCGCGCCCGGTCCGACGAGCACGCCCGTGGTCCGGAGGCTCAAGTCCACCGCTTCGAGCCCGGCCGGGAGCGGATCGTCAAGCACCACGAACTGCCGCTCGGCAGGGATCGTGATCCGCAGCCGCACGCGCACGAGCTCTCCTTCGGCCACGCTCACGATCGGTTTGCCCGTCGCGAAGTCCTCGTACCACCGCTCCACCTGGATCCCCTGCTGGTCGGGCGTGACGGGGCGGTTTCGCGGGACCTCCTGCACCGTGACATAGTAGTAGACCGGCGCGTCGCCACCCGCTCCAGTCTCCAGCGCGAGCCGGAGCGTCTTCGAACCGCCCGGGCCGGCCGTGAGCATCTCAGTGAGAGGGGTGCTGGAGTCGATCACCGCGGCGCTCGCTGCACGGGCTGGCGTCTCGAGAACCACGCGGCCGCCGACGCGGACACGAATCCCGCGCGCCGCCGCGCGTTGCTGGCGCCGGGCAAACGCGGCGAGCGCGCCGACGGCTGCGCCGTAGTCCTGCGTATTCCAGGGCGAAAGCCGGCCGGCACGGCCCTGCTCGATGAGCGTCTCCACGAGCGGGCCAAGCAGCACGTGGCTCGAGTCGGCTGCGAGCGTGGCCGTAAGCAGGCGCGAGACCGGCCGCTCCCACGAATAGAAATAGAACGGGCGCCGGGTCGAGTCCGGGACCACGGCGCGGCGCCCCTCGACCTTCACCGACGCCCAGATGGGGTCCAGGAGCTGTCGCGCCGCCCGCACCGCGCCGCGGCGTGCCACGGCTTCGGCGAGCCGCACGCGGTCCTCCCACGCGAGCTGGGGCGCGAGCTGCAACAGGTCATTCTCTCCCGCGAGATCGGGGCGGCCAAGGCGGCTCAGGAAGTCCACCGCCGCAACCCGGTCGGCGAGCCGCACGCGGAGCTCGGAATACCAGCTTGCGACCGGTGCCTGGATGGGGAGCTCGTTGCGAAGGCTCTTCGACAAGTAGTCGCCGAGACGCGATAGCACGGTGTCGCTCACCGCGATCCCGGCCGTTCGCGCCGCGATCAGCGCCTCGCCGGCGTAAGCACTCAGCCAGGGGGTCGTCCAGTCGGTCGCGTCCCACAGCCCGATGCCGCCGTCCGGTCGCTGACGCCGAGACAGCACGCCCACCGCATCTGCGATTTGATCCTTCGCGTCGGGGGGCAGCGTGACGCCCGCTCCCAGCACGAGGCGTGCCTGGTAGAGCGCGATGAGCGGCAGCGCCTCGCTCGCCACCTGCTCGCTGCAGTCGTACGGATAGACCTGCAGGTACTGGTAGGCGCCCTGGACCACGGCCAGCACCGACGTGCCGAGGCTCAGCTCCACGCGCGAGCGTGCTGGGTCAATGTCGCCCGGTAGCGCAAACTCGATCGTCGCGGTGTCGCGCAGCACGCCCGCCGCCGTGGAGGCCCGCAGGTGGTACGCGGGCCGCACCGGAAGCTTGTTCTCGACCGCGTCGGCGTCGCTGCCGCTCGCCACGCGGAACCGGAACGTCGCCGTGTCGTCGGTCGTGTCGCGGAAGGCGAAGCGGACTTCACTCCCCCTGCCTGCCGCGAGGGTGACCGTCCGCGCGGCCTCCTCGTTGAGCACGACGCCGCTGGCGGCGGCCTGGACTTTCACCGTGGGCGTACCGCCGGCGCGCTGGTTCACCACGATCCCGGCGGTGAACTCGTCGTTGCGCCGCAGGAACCGAGGCAGCGCCGGCCGGGCGAGGAGCGGGCGTGTCACGAGGAGCGCCGACTGCCCGTTCCCGTAGCGATCGCCCACGGTGACCGCCACGGCCATCACTCGAAACGTCGTGAGGTTGTCCGGGAGCTTCGCCGCCGCCACCGCGCGCCCCTCCGCATCGGTTACGACAGAAGCGAGAAAGAATGCGGTCGACTTGAACCGCGAGCGGAGCACCTCTGCCGCGCCGAGTCCGCCGCCTCCGCCGGGCGTCTCGTCGCCCTTGATCGTCACCGCCTCCGCCAAGACCTGCGGCGCCACCGTCGCGACGTCACTCGCGAGGTGCATGCCCAGCCCGCGCGGCTTGTAGATCAGGTCGATCGGGTCCGGGATCTTATACCCGGTGAGCGCCAACACCCCTTCGTCCACCGCCCAGAGCGTCACCTCGCTCCGCTGGCCCGCGCCGTGCCCGTCGCGGACGCGCAGCCGGACCCGCGCCGTGTCGCCCGGCCTGTATTCGGACTTGAGCGACTGAACATCGACCTGCAAGCGCTTCACCTCGGGCGTCACCCGCAGCTCGGCGTAGCCGACGCGAATCGTGGGTCGACCGGGGTCCGCGAGCGTGCCGGGCGCGGCGCTCCGGCCCCGTGCCACGATAATCGACACGAACGCGTTCGGCGCGTACGCCTCGCGGACGGGGAACTTCAGCGTCGTCGCCCCGCTGGCGATGCGCAGCCGGCGCTCCTCGATCAGGCCTTCGCGCTCCACCGTCACCCACGCCTCGGCGTTGGTAAACGGCGAAGCGAAGAGCACCGTCGCAGTGTCGCCGACGCTATAGCGCCGCTTGTCCGGGATCACCTCCATCTTGAAGCGGCTCTCGTCGTTCCACGGGACCCAATCCTTGCCCGTCACCCAGCGATAGAGGCTCGTTGCGGCGGGGCGCCCGGCGGGATCGCTGGCGGAGAAGCTCACGACGTAGCTCCCACCCGCCGCCGGCGTGAACCGGCAGGGCACCGAGTCCGCGGCGCTGGTGAGATCGCAGCGCGCCACGGTGTCCGAGACCCACTCGCCCACTTCCTCGGACAGGCCTGCACGCTCGCGCACGACCTGATGCCACTCGCGGCGCACGACTGTGCCGCGGATCGCCACGCCTGCCACGCGGCGGCCGTCCGGGCGCACGGCGATGACCGCGACTTCCTGCGGGGTCCCGGCCGTCCAGAAGTAGCTCTTTCCGAGCGGCTTCGCGGCCAGGTAGAATGCCCCCGGGTGAACGGTGACGGAGGCTGCCCCGGATACGCTCTGCCGATTGACGTCGGTGACTGTCGCCTGCAGAGTCGCGCGGGCTGGGAGGCCCTTCACGGGCGGCGCGACGGCGACGCGCAACGTGACATGGCCGGTGGCGTCGAGCGTGTCCGTGCCGCTGGCGATAACCGTCACGTTCGCCTGAGGCGTGCTCTCTTCCCAATCCTCTTCCCACCACCAGCCAGTTTCCCCGAAATAGTAGCCCTCGGTGCCGGGGATGCGGAGCGCCCAGGGGCTGATCGGCTGCTGCCGCGCCACCCAGCTCACGGCCGCGCGGGCCATCGGCGCCCCAAACAGATAGCGAGCCTCAACCGTGGCCCGGAGCGAGTCGCCGGCGAAGCGCGGCGCGGTGTCGGATGTGACATCCACCAGGAACTCGGGAGGCCGGTACTCGGCGACGCGATAGCTCGTTCGGTCGAGGTCGATCCAGCGCCCCTGGCGCCGGATGCGGATCGCGATTTCGTATTGCCCGAGCGCCAAGCTGGCCGGCAGCGGAAATGCCTGGTCCGCCGTCCCGAAGGGCGAGACGGCGACCGTTGAGTCGCGCAGGGTGCCGTTCTCCCGGTCGGCGAACACCCAGCGAAGCGAGTCGCCCGCCGCGGGAAGCGTCAGCGCGCCGAGCGGGCCGTCGCGTACCAGCGCTTTGGCGTACACCGTTTCGCCCGGGCGGTAAATGCCGCGCTCGGTGAATACCGCCCCGGCGGCGGGGAAGCGCTGGTCGCCCCAAGCGCTCGAGACGTGGAAGCGCCACGTGGAGAGATCCGCGTCGTACGCGCTCACGGGAACGACGGCACGGTCGGTCCCGAGCGCCGCGCCGACGTAGCCGTCGAACCCGCCGTAGTAGCGGCGCTCGTCGCCGGCGGCGGCCGTGTCGGGCTTGAGCCCCGTCAGGCGTGCCAGTCCCTCGGCGTCCGTGGTCGCCGTCGCGCGGGGCCGGCCGTGGCTATCGTACAGGGTGACGCGCGCCCCGGCTCGCGGTTGGCCGTCGCTCACGCCCGTGACCCACACCACGCCCTCTTCCACACCGATCCGCGCGTGCACCCCGAGATCTGTGACCTGCACGATCGCGGTTGGCCGGCGCGCGGCCCATGGCTCTCGGTGCGCGGTGTCGGCCCGCGGGCTCGTAATACGGATCGCGGTCAGCGTCGGGTTGCCGGCCCGGGCCGTGTTATAGGCCGGCACGCGGACCCCGGTCACCATCGGCCGGTCGGCGTCGCCCTTCACCGGTACCGTGCGCGTCGCGGCGCCGGGGGCGAGCTTCGCCCACAATTCTTCGAAGTTCCACCCGTATGAGCGAAGCACCGCGCCCTCGAGGCTGTCCGGCACCGGCGCGAAGCTGACGACCAGCGTATCCACGTTGACATGCCGCACGGCGAGCGTGCGATACCCCGTGCGCTCGACGAGCATCCGACCGTAAGCGTACTCAACGGCGGGGGCGTAGCCGGTCGTCGTGAAAGTGGCCACGCCGTTGCCGGTGAAGCGCTGCCCGAAGATATCGGTAATGGTCGTGTCCACCGCGACCGTGTATTCCGTGCGCGGTTTGAGGGCTGCCTCGAGGACCCACGTCGCAGACTCCTCCGAGGTATCCCTGACTGCAAACGACAGCGCGGGCTTGGTGCTGACGCGCCGCAGCACGCTCGCGCCGCGCACGGGCGTACTGAACTCCAGCGCGATCGGTCCGGTGGGGCAATGGGGGGGGACGCCCGGCCGCGAGGGACACCCGGCGTTCAGCAGCCGCAACGGGCCGTACGTCTGAAAGTCCCAGCGCACGTAGGCGCTCGTGCCCTCTCGGTCCAGAATCGACTGAGCCACGAGCTCGCCCGTGCAGGCCCCGGGGAGGGGCGCGTCCGGAGTGAGCGACACGACGCGCCGCAGGCTGTCGGCCGACCGGTCCCGCTGGTAGCCGCCCGCTTCCTTGTAATCCCAGGAGTCCTTCGAGGTGATCGGCCGCTGGTCCAGGGGCTTCAAGCGGATCGAACCGCGCCCGGCGCACGATCCGTTGAATTCGAGGTGGGTGGTCGCGGCGAGTCGCTCGAGGTCGGTGGGCGTGCTATACACCAACTCGAAGCGGGTTGTGGGCGTCACGAATTTCGGGTGCCGGGTGCCGCTCACGGGCGAGCCGGTGAGCAGGCGCGGCCCGCGAACGCGGAACGTAAAGCGATACGGAGCTTCGAGCCGGCTCCCGTCCATCGCGGCGAATGTGCTGGCGACGGTAACGGTGTACTCGACGCTCGAGGCGAGCGGCGCGGCGGGCGTGAATCGGACCGTCACCGGATCACGCCACTCGAGCCGGCCCTTCACGGCGGGGGCGATCGTGAAGATCGCCTTCGGGTCCACGGTTCGGTCGAGCGAGCCTGCGACCGGCCGGTCGAAGGTGACGGTGACCACGCTCGTCGGCGTCGCCTCGTCGGCGGGCGCCGTGCGGAGGATTTTCAGGGGCTCCGGACCGGACGTCGTGGACGCGGAGAGGAACAGCACGGCGGCGTGCAGAGGACGCATGACATCGCTCGGAAGGTGGGCAAATCAAAATTAAGGGATGGACGCGTCGGGTGACTGGGGCTGGGGCTACCTCGACCTCCCGTTGAGCCTACCCTGCAACCTTGTTAGCTTTGGCGCGACTGTGGAATGCTGGTTCCCATGCTCCTGGGTTTGAGATAAACGATATGCGTGCCGTTTCGAGCGATCGAAGACTGATCCCAGGCACCGCGCCAGCCGCCCTCGGGCGACCGCGCGCGGGGTTGCCAAACACTTTCTCGCCCACGCACCTGGC
This sequence comes from Gemmatimonadota bacterium, assembly GCA_003222235.1. Lineage (GTDB taxonomy): Bacteria > Gemmatimonadota > Gemmatimonadetes > Gemmatimonadales > GWC2-71-9 > AG12. The sequence continues at coordinate 15,653 of QHVD01000115.1, forward strand.
GCGAACGGGAATTGACCTGAGCGGAACCTGAGTCCGCTGCTCGGTCGCCCCGTCCGCGCGTGCTGCCGGACGGGGCGATTGCATTTGAGGGGCCGCCTTGAATGGCGGCCAGCGGACTATGGAGAACACTAAGGAGCGGTTCGAGAGACCGGGCCAGCCCGAGCTGCCGGTAGACTACTTCCTCGTCGCGGCACACTTCGAGGAATGGTACGTCAGCCGCGAGATGGCGCAGGCCATCGAGGCATCGCTCAACCAGACGCCGGCGCCCCAGTGGATCATGTTTGTGGATCTCACGGGCGCGCGAGTGCGCGTGCGCACGCGGTTGATCGAGTACATCTATCAGTGCACGGCCGAACAGCGGGCCCTGGCGCGCGCCTTCCACCGCGCTCGCCGAGCAGAGCGGAAGGCGGAACCGGATTGGGACGGCGACGAGTGAGATGCTGCTCGAACTGACGACGACTCACCGGCGATGAGCATCGACCCACGCATCGCCAGCGCGTTCGAGAGCGACAACGGCTTCCCACTGGAGCCGCACCTCATCGTCCTCGCATTGATGGGGTCGCATAGCCACGGCACATACTTGCCGCCCGAAGAGCCGGACGCCGTGGACGACGTCGATCTCATGGGATTCGTCGTCCCCCCGCTTCCGTTTCACATCGGCCTGCCTCGGTGGGAGCATTGGCGGCTGCAAGCGGATGAGCTCGACGTCGTGACTTACAGCCTCGACAAAGCTGTCCGCTTGCTGCTCAAGAGCAACCCGAACATCGTGGGTCTCCTCTGGCTTCGGGACAACGAGTACGTCCACCGTCACGAGGCGTTCGACCTTTTGCAGGGCCAGCGGGCCATCTTCTCTTCGCAGGCAGCCGCCGACTCGTTCGCGGGTTACGCGTACGATCAGCTTAAGCGTATGGAGGCTTTCGACCTCGAACGGATGGCCGAATACGAGGCGCTCACGAAAGAGATCCGTGGCCGCGGACCGCTGGCCGAGGTGCTTGAGGCCGACAAGGCAAAGCTCGAGCACATCGCTCGTCACTGGACTCTGCCTCTTGAAACCCTGAACCGCTTTCGCAAGCTCCACCACGAGCACTTCAGTGGCTACATGGGAGAGAAGCGCAAAGCGATGGTGCGGAAGTACCAGTACGACGTAAAGAACGCGGCTCATCTCATCCGTCTGCTCAGAATGGGGATCGAGTTTCTCGAGACCGGGCAGCTCAAGGTCTTTCGGACCTCCGATGCGGATGAGTTGAAACGAATCAAGCGGGGCGGGTGGACGTTGGATCAAGTAAAGGAGCAAGCTGAGCAGCTCTTCGGGCGGATTGAGGAGGCGCGCGCCCGGTCCCCGTTGCCTCCTAGACCGGATGAGACGGCGGCGAACGCCTTGCTCATGGATATTCACCTGCGGGTTCTCG
>QHVD01000417.1 GCA_003222235.1 Gemmatimonadota bacterium
AGTCGTCATCCCGCCGGGCGGTCCGGGCTACCCGACTGACTGCAAGCAAGGGGCGGCCACGCTCATCTACAACCAGCACTTCGACGATGCGTCGAGCGCGTGGGTGGATGACACGCTCGGTGACACTAATCCCTCAGTGGTGTGCCACGGAAAGGACGGCGCCCCAGGACAGAGCGGGAAGGATGGTGCCAACGGACCGAAAGGCGACCATGGCGACCATGGCGACAAGGGCGACCATGGCGACCATGGCGACAAGGGCGACCACGGCCAGCACGGGAAGGGCCTCAGAAAAGTCGTCATCCCGCCGGGCGGTCTGGGCTACCCGAGTGATTGCAAGCAAGGCTCGGCCGGAGTCATCTACAACCAGCACTTCGACGACACGCTGAACTCGTGGGTGGATGATCCTCTGGATGGCGCTAATCCTACGGTCGTCTGTCAGGGAAAGGACGGGAAGGACGGAAATCCGGGGAAGGCTTATGGATGGCACAAGAAGTTCGGGTCGGCGCCAATCAGCTCCACCAATAGCGCAGTGCTCTCCCAGGTGACCTCCGGAACCAATTCATACATGGTTGACGCCAAGCTCAATGCTCCTTTCGCTAAAGGCCAGGCGCAGGTTACCTGCGTCCTCGTGGCGGTGGAGAACGGCGTGACGACCGAGATCGACCGCCTCGACACGCTTCTCTTGGGTGACAACACGAACGTCGCGAAGGGAGGCATCGCGCTGGAGGGGGTGTACACCGCCGCCGGCGGCCCGTCTTCCGTCGTGACGATCAACGTCAACTGCGCGACGGGCGGAGACACGCGCACCGTGTCCAACGGTCGGATCAGCATCGTGGGCGTGGACACGCTCATCCAGCAATAACCGAAAGGTATTCCCAGGCTCGGGAAGAAGAGTGGAGGGACGGCGAGCGACACTGCCGTCCCTCCCTCCCCCGAGGGCAGCGGACCGCTCCGGGACCAGGCCCGCGACTTGGAAGAAGGCGGGCGTCGCGGGCGGAGGTTCTGGCGCTCCCAGGCCGCTGCGGTCCTTCGGCGCCTCGCCTACTACCTCTGACACCGTCCGAACACTGTCCGAATTCGCCGGTGGACGGCGACGTCGGTGTCCGACGGCTTCTGGCAGGCGCTCGAACAGGTCAAGGTCGCCGAAGAGGTGGGCTTCTCCCACGTCTTCTCCGTCGAGCATCACTTCCTGGATCGAGTGGTACGAGTCGCAGGGCGTCGACATGATGCTCTTCCTCGCGACGACATCGTCGACTCCCTGCGCCGGTTCGGGAGGGAGGTCTTTCCCCACTTCGCCGGACGGCGGCCGCCCCGAGCGGCGGGATGAAGCAAGCGATCGCCGCGCGGTTGGCGATCGGGCGGCACGCCGGGCTATCATGCGATCACACGAGGCAGGCATGTGGGACGTCCCGCGAATGCTCCGGACCCTGCTTGCATGGGCGGCGTCCGGGGGGCAGGCGGATGCCTCGAGCGGCAGCGAGCACGAGGTCGAGTTGCTGCGGCAACGGCTGGGGGTCGCCCGGGACCGCCTGCGGGCCGTTTTCGACTCGAGCGTCATCGGCGTGATCGTCGGCGACCTCGACGGCGCCATCCGGGAGGCCAACGACGCGTTCCTCTGGATGGTGGGGTACTCGCGCGAGGACCTCGAGGCGGGACGCCTCGACTGGATCGAGCTGACGCCGCCCGAGCAGCGCCCGCTCGATGCCAGCGCGATCGGACGGCTCGAGCGACGCCGCGCCTATTCGGCGTTCGAGAAGGAGTACATGCGGAGGGACGGCAGCCGCGTCCCGGTCCTGATCATCGGCATGGCTCTGCTCGGCGACGCCGGCGATCAGTGCATCGCGCTCGCCCTGCCGCTGATCGAGCGCCAGACCTCGGCCGAGGTGCTGCGCGCCAGCGAGGCCCGCCTGGGGGGCATCATCGCCTCGGTGACGGACGCCATCATCACCATCGACGCGGAGCGGCGCATCGTGGTCTTCAACGCGGCCGCGGAGCGGATGCTTCGCTGCTCGGCCGCGGAGGCCCTCGGCCAGAAGATCGATCGCTTCGTCCCGGAGCGGTTCCAGGCTGGCCATGCCGAGCAGATCCGCTTCACGGAAGGCGGCGACCGGCTGCCCAGCGGAGGCACCTCCGGCACGCTCGTCTGGCGCCGCTCGGACGGCGAGGAATTCTCGATCGAGGTCTCGATCACGCCGGCCGAGGCCGTCGGGCAGACGCTGCACACGATCGTCCTGCACGACGTCACGGAGCGGCAGCGGGCCGAGGAGGAGCGCGCGCACCTCCTCGAGCGCGAGCAGGTCGCCCGCGCGGAAGCCGAAGGGGCCAACCGCGCCAAGGACGAGTTCCTCGCGACCCTGTCGCACGAGCTTCGCACCCCGCTCAGCACCATGCTCATCTGGGCGGAGCTGCTCCGGCGCCGGGCGCTCGACGAACTCACCACCGCCCGCGCGCTCGAGACGCTCGAGCGGAACACGCGGGTGATGACCCGGCTGATCGACGACCTGCTCGACGTCTCTCGCATCGTCACGGGGAAGCTCCGTCTGGAGACCGGCCCGGTCGACCTCGTGTCGGTGATCCGAGCGGCCCTCGAGGCGGTGCGGCCGGCGGCCGACGCGAAGCGGCTCGGCGTGGAGTGCGTGCTCGACTCCGAAGTCGGCCCGGTGTCGGGGGACGCCGCCCGGCTACAGCAGGTGGTCTGGAACCTCCTGTCGAACGCGATCAAGTTCACGCCGAAGGGCGGCCGGGTGACGGTGCGGCTGGACACGGAGGCATCGTCCGCCCGCATCACGGTCGCCGATACGGGCAAGGGCATCAGCGCGGGCTTCCTGCCGCATATCTTCGAGCGTTTTCGTCAGGCCGACAGCACGACCACCCGGGTGCATGGCGGCCTCGGTATCGGGCTCGAGATCGTGCGCCAGCTGGTCGAGATGCACGGTGGCACGGTGCGTGCGGAGAGCCCGGGCGAGGGCCGCGGCGCCACCTTCACCGTGGCCCTTCCGCTCGCCGCCATCCGGGAAGCTGTCCGCGGCGACGGGGACGCGCCGCGGCCGATCGCGGACGCGACGCTCGACAACGTCCCCACGCTGGCTGGCCTGCGGGTGCTGGTCGTGGACGACCAGGCCGGCGCGCGAGACGCGGTCACCGCAGTGCTCGAGCAGCGCGGCGCCCGGGTTGCGGTGGCGGCCTCGTCCGCCGAGGCGCTCGAGGCGCTGGCGACCTTCCGACCCGACGTCCTGGTGAGCGACGTCGGCATGCCCGGGGAGGACGGCTACGCTCTCATCCGGAAGGTCCGCGCCCTACCGTCCGATGACGGCGGGCGGATTCCGGCCGCGGCGCTCACCGCCTACGCGCGGGTCGAGGACCGCCGGCGGGCGCTCCTCGCCGGCTACCAGGCCCATGTGCCGAAGCCGGTCGCGCCGGC
>QHVD01000418.1 GCA_003222235.1 Gemmatimonadota bacterium
GCCTTCGAGCTGAACGGCGAGCCGGTCGAGGTCGCCTTCGCGCCGCACAAGACGCTGCTCGAAGTGCTGCGCGAGGACCTCGCCTTGACCGGCACGAAGCACGGCTGCGAGCTGGGCGAGTGCGGCACCTGCACGGTGCTGCTCGACGGCACGCCCGTGCTCTCCTGCCTCGCCCTCGGTCTCGCGTGCGCCGGGCGGCGCGTCAAGACCGTCGAAGGCATGGCACAGGGCGGTAAGCTGCACCCGCTACAGGAAGCTTTCGCCGAGCTCGGCGCCGCACAGTGCGGCTACTGTACCCCCGCCTTTCTGCTCGCCGCCGAGGCGCTGCTCTCCGAGAACCCGCGACCTGTGCGGGAGGAGATCAAGCAGGCCCTGTCCGGCAACCTCTGCCGCTGCACCGGCTACATCAAGATCTACGAGGCGGTAGAGCTGGCCGCGGCCCGCCTCCGAGGCGAGGACGCGAAGCCGGCGGAGGAGTCGCTGTATGGACGGCGGTAAGAAGCCGCCGGACGCCCTCCGTGTGGTGGGGAAAGCCCACCGCAAGGTCGATGCGACCGCCAAGGTAGCCGGTGTCACGAAGTTCGCGGACGATCTCTTCCTGCCCCGGATGCTGTACGCGAAGCTGCTCCGCAGTCCGCACCCGCACGCCCGCATCGTCCGCATCGACACGGCGAAGGCCGCGGCGCTCCCGGGTGTGAAAGCGGTGCTCACGGGCGCGGACCTGCCGATCCCCTTTGGCATCCTCCCCGTGAGCCAGGACGAGCACGCGCTGGCGCTCGACAAGGTGCGCTTCGTAGGCGATCCGGTCGCGGCCGTCGCGGCGACGAGCGAGGAGACCGCCACCGCGGCCCTGGATCTGATCGCCGTCGAGTACGAGCCGCTCCGCCCCATCACCGATGCTGAAGACGCCGTGGCGCACCCCGAGCCCCGCATCCACGAGTACGGCGACAAGGGCAACCTGCAGAAGTTGATCAACCTGGAGTTCGGCGACGTCGAGGCCGGGTTCGCCGACGCGGACCTGGTGCGCGAGGACCTCCTCTTCTTCGACGGGAGCACGCACCTGCCGATGGAGCAGCACGCCGCCGTCGCGGACTGGTCTCCCCCCCCTGACGGGAAGATCACCCTTTGGAGCTCGACGCAGACGCCCCACTACGTGCATCGCGCGCTCGCGAAAGTGCTCGGGCTCTCGCCCGCGAAGATCCGCGTGATCGCGACGCCCAACGGGGGCGGGTTCGGCGGCAAGAGCGACCCGTTCAGCCACGAGATCGTGGCGGCGAAGCTCGCCATGGTGACGGGCCGGCCGGTGAAGATCACGCTGACGCGCGAGGAGGTGTTCTACTGCCACCGGGGCCGCCACCCCGCTCTCATGTGGGTGAAGACGGGGGTGAAAAAGGACGGCGCGATCACCGCGATGCACTTCAAGTCGCTGCTCGACGGCGGCGGCTACGGCTCCTACGGTGTCGCGAGCACGTACTACACGGGCGCGTTGCAGACGGTCACCTATCACGTCCCACGTTACAAGTTCCAGGGCGCACGAGCGTTCACGAGCAAACCGCCGTGCGGACCGAAGCGCGGGCATGGCACGCCGCAGCCCCGGTTCGCCCTCGAGGTTCACCTCGACAAGATCGCCGAGCAGCTCGGGATGGACCCGGCCGAGCTGCGACTCAGGCACCTCGTCCCGCCGAACTCGCTCACCGCCAACTGGCTGCGCATCGGGTCGATGGGGCTCGGCGAATGCCTGCGCAAGGTGGTCGAAGGGTCCGGGTGGAAGGGGAAGTTCCGGAAACTGCCGCATGGAAAGGGCATCGGGCTCGCCTGCTCGAGCTACATCACGGGTGCCGGGCTGCCGATCTACTGGAACGCGATGCCGCACTCGGGCGTCCAGCTCAAGTGCGATCGCGGCGGCGGCGTCACGGTGTTCTGCGGCTCGACCGAGATCGGCCAGGGCTCGGATTCGATTCTCGCGGTGCTCGTCGCGGAAGTGCTGGGCTTGGACCCGCTCGACATCGCGGTCGTGACGGGCGACACCGCCCTGACGCCCGTCGATCTGGGGAGCTACTCGAGCCGCGTCACGCTCATGACCGGCAACGCCGCGATCCAGGCCGCCGAGCGGGCGCGGGAGGTCATCGCCCGGCACGCGAGTCGGAAGCTCGACGTTCCGGTGGAGCGCGTGGCGTTCGCCGAAGCCCGGGTGTTCGACGTCGAGGACCCGGCGCGCGGCGTTACCTTCGCCGAGGCGGTCCAGCTCGCCGAGGCGGCCGAAGGGACGATCGGAACGGTGGGCTCGTACACGCCGGCGCCATCGCCCGGAAAGTACCGCGGCTCGGGAGTCGGGCCGTCACCCGCGTATTCCTACAGCGCGTGCGTGGCAGAAGTGGACGTGGATCCGGCGACGGGAATCGTGCGTGTGCCGCGCGTCTGGATCGCGCACGACGTGGGGCGCTCGATCAACGCGGCGACCGTGATGGGCCAGATCGAGGGCTCGGTCTACATGGGCCTGGGCGAGGCGCTGATGGAAGAGATGGCCTACCGCGGCAACCGCAACGTCGTGCACAAGATCCCGAGCCTGCTCGAATACAAGAGCCCGACTACGCTGGAGATGTGCGGAGATGTGCGACGTGGTCACCTACGTCGTCGAAGACCCCGATCCGAACGGCCCGTTCGGCGCGAAGGAGTGCGGCCAGGGTCCGCTCCTGCCCGTGCCCCCCGCCGTCGCGAACGCGGTGTACGACGCCGTCGGCGTGCGGATCGACGAGGTACCGATCACGCCGGAGAAGGTGTTCAAGGCGCTGCGCCGCAAGCAGAAGGGCGAGGAGCCGCGGTTCGGGCCGGGGCGGTTCCCCGACCTACCGTGGCCCGAGCCTACGCGGGTGCCTCCGCCGTGGGAGGGTGGGGATGGAAAGGCGGTGCCACCAACCCCGGGCGTAAGCCCGGGGTCACACGGTGCCGGGACCCCCGGGCTGGCGCCCGGGGTCAGTGGCGCACCCAACCCGCAGCGCTGATGCTCCGGCTCCCGTCCTTCACCTATCGGCAGCCGACTTCGCTCAAAGAGGCGGTCGCCATGAAAGCCGACGCCGGGCCCGAGGGGATGTATGTCGCCGGCGGGACGGACCTGTACCCCAACATGAAGCGGCGCCAACAGATGCCCGCGACGGTCATCTCGTTGATGGGGATCCCGGAGCTGACGGCGCCGGTCAGGCGGACGGGCGGACCGGCCGACGGTGGAATCGTCATCGGCGCGGCTATCACCCTCACCGACCTGTCCGCCTGTCCGGCGGTCCGCCAGTCCGCCTATTCCGCCGTCGCCCACGCCGCCGAGCTCGTGTCCACGCCCCTGCTCCGCAACATGGGCACCCTCGGCGGGAACCTCTGCCTCGACACGCGCTGCAACTATTACGACCAGACCTACGAGTGGCGGAAGGCGATCGATTTCTGCATGAAGAAGGACGGGCACATCTGCTGGGTGGCTCCGTCCTCGCCCCGTTGCTGGGCCGTAAGCTCTTCGGACGTGGCCCCGGTGATGGTGGCGATCGGCGCCGAGTTCCTGCTCATCGGGCCGGCGGGTGAGCGGCTCGTCCCCGCCGGGCGGCTCTACCACAACGACGGGATCAATTACCTCACGAAGCAGCCCGACGAGATCCTCGCCGAGGTGCGCCTCCCGAGGACCGACGGCTGGGACGCGACCTACCACAAGCTGCGCCGCCGCGGCTCGTTCGATTTCCCGGTGCTCGGTGCGGCGGCGTGGGTCAGATGGGACGGCGACCAGGTCGCCGACGCGCGCGTCGTGCTGGGCGGCGTTGCAAGCTGGCCGCAGGAGGTCCCCGAGGCGGGGGCCGCCCTCAAGGGCCGCGCGCTCTCGGACGATGCGATCGCCGCCGCCGCGGAAGCCGCGTACCGACCCGCAAAGCCCTTGGACAACACCGACTTCGACCTCTCGTGGCGGAGGCAGATGACGCGCGTGTACGTCGCGCGGGCACTGGAAGAGTTGCGCCGGCGCCGTCGT
>QHVD01000419.1 GCA_003222235.1 Gemmatimonadota bacterium
GACTTTTCGCCCCTCAAAAGAGGGGGGTGACGTGATATTTCGAGAGGAACGCTTGGAGCGGGAAAATTAAATATCCCGAAACCGCTAGTGTTCCATGCCTTTACGTCGCGCGCCGCCGAATTGAGCCGGAGCCATTCGTAGTTTGCCGGTTCGACTCCGGCGGGTGGCTCTGAGGCGCATGGTCTTGGCCAGGTGCCCCTTTTTTTCCAGCGAAGTTCTTGACACTCATGTTCTCGTTCGGCATAAGGCCAGTGACTTCTCTTCCAAGCAACGAGACTCCACAACTACTCGCATTCGCACCGTCTCCCTTGCTAACGCGATAAGTCTGCGCTTGCTGCGCTGTCCCTGGTGCGAGAGCGCGTGCGGGTGCCGCCGACCGGCAACCCTCGCAGCGTGGGGTTCCTGCGAGCTGCCCCGCCGTGTCACGAAAGGAGAACCTGCATGCGGAGCTTCATTTTCGCTTCGGAAAGGAGGGCCACCGTCCCGCTGGCGCTCGCGGTTCTAGGCGCCATCTGTCTGACGGCGTCCGCCGCGGCGGCCGACTACACCGCGCCGCGGAAGTTCGGCCGGGGCCTCGCCGGTATGACAACGAGTTTCCTCGAGGTGCCGGGTAACATGGTCGCCGAGACCCACGCCCACGGCGTCGCCGAAGGCATACCATTGGGCTTCGCCAAGGGCCTCGGCATGATCGTCGTACGCACGCCGGTCGGCGTGTACGAGACCTTGGGCGCACCGTTCCCGGTGCCCGACGGCTACCGGCCGATCATCCGGCCCGAGTATCCGTGGGGCTACTTCGAGGAGCGCGATAAGCGCGCAGAGATCGATCGGGGCGGTTACGACCGCACCGCCCGTCGGGACTTCCGCTAAACCAGAGGAGGGCTGCATGAGCACGACACGACTACGCACGGGAGCGCGACTTGCCGTCGCGATGGTATTGTTTCTGAGTGGCTGCACCGCGCTCACGAAACAGGTGCTGGTCGATGAGCAGGGGAGGACGGTGGCGGGGGCCAGAACCGTCTCGCATTGCTCGGGAAGCCAGTGGGAAGACAACTCGATGATTGCAATCGTGCCGATTCCGATCATCGGCCTCGGCATGCCGACGCGGGAGATCAACGAGATCAGTGCCGACGACGTGCTCAGCAAGTGTGGGCCGCCAGAGCGGCTCGCGAACCGTCATGTCGAGGTGGACCGCACCGCGTGCGTTCCAGCGGTCTTGACCCGCGTGATCTCCTTCGGCGTCTGGCACTGGTGTCCGGCCAACGTATCTTACGAGGCGGACGTGACGGCTCCTGAGCCGCCGCAACCGGTGGCGAGCGCTCCGCCGGGTGCCGCTGCGCCGCGGGAGATCTTGAGCTACCGACCGTCGCAGTGAACCGCGATTGACGGTCAGTACGCGACAGGGCGGGGAAGTGGGGTGCGCCCTCTTCTGCGAAGCTGGTCAGTGGTGCACCTCCGCTCACCTCCTGGCCGTCCACCCGACGACGGTGCAGCCTGAGACGGTGCTGCTCCGGCACTCGTCGTTACCGAGGAGCCGCCGCACAACCACGTCTCACAGCCTGCTCAATCTCGCCCAGGAGTTCGGGGATGCCGACCTCAGTGCGGTCGGAGCGCGAGCAGGCGGGTCCTCAGCGACTGCGAGAGACCACCCGTGCCTGGACGAACGCGCGCAAGGCCGCCAAGACCAGCCCCGCCCGCTCCACCGTGCCGCTGATCGCCCCGTCCAACGTGAAGCGACCGTCGGGGAGCGGCGTGGTCCTGACGCCTCGCTGTCGGAGGTACGCGCGCACCTGGTCTATCTCCCCCGCGCTGACCACCGTGTCCCGCTCGACCGCCCCAACTATACGGGGGCCAGAATCCGAGGGGACTCCGGCTCAGGACCGCTCCGACTAGGCCTGGTAGGAGTTGGTCATCGAATCATCGTTCCAATCATAGACCTAAGGAGAAGGAATGAAGAGAATATTCCGGGTGCTGTTTGTATGCACGAGTATACTACTTGTAGCGATACCAGCCATGGCCCGAACGACGACGAGTTCGACGACTACGACCACCGTGAGTAGCGGCGGTAGCGGGCCGGTTACCAGCCTGCACTACGCTCCCAACAATAACCTGGTGAACGGGAGCTATGTGCCTGGCACGGCGGGATTCAATTTGGCCGACGTGAGC
>QHVD01000420.1:0-285 GCA_003222235.1 Gemmatimonadota bacterium
CCTTCACAGGCCTTCCGGTACAGCGCGACCGCTCGAGCTGCGTCCTGGCGCTCATATAGCGCGCCGAGGCGGTTGCACGCCGCGAGGACCCCGGCGTCGCACGCTGTTTGGTACAACGCCGCCGCGCGAGCCGGGTCCCTCGCCACGTCCACGCCGTCTCGGTACTTGTCGCCAAGGACAAGGCAGTGCTCGGTAGTCCCTCCATCGCAATCGGCCTGGGCGTGCACCGCGGATGCACAGAGGGTTACCAACAGGGACGCGACTGAGCAGACCCGGGCCAAGCCC
>QHVD01000420.1:341-2474 GCA_003222235.1 Gemmatimonadota bacterium
CTGTGTTTGGCGCGGGGAACACCCCCCGAGTCTTGGCCGGCTCGCGACCCTGGCCGCATATTGCGGTGTGCCCCACACGGCTCGCTCTGCCGATACGACGCCCGACGTCGACGCGCTCCGCTTTGAGCGGTATGCGCGCATGTCGCCGTCCGAGAAGGCGGCCCGGATCGTCGACCTCACCCGCACCGCGTGCACGCTGGCCCTCGCCGGCCTGCGCGCCCGCTATCCTGGGGCGGACGAGCGAGAGTTGTTGCTGCGGCTCACGGCGCTCCGCCTGGGCGCCGAGACCACGAGCCGCGCGTACGGGTGGCGGGCGCCCGATGGCGCCTGATGGGCTGCCCGATCCCCTGCGCGTCGCCGTCGCGGTCGCCGGCATTCTCGGCCGCCTCGGAGTCGCATATGTGACGGCCGGTTCCTTCGCCAGCTCGCTACATGGCGAGCCGCGATCGACCGATGACAGACGTCGTGGCCGACCTGCGGTTGCCCCACGCCGGCCCTCTCGTGAACGCGCTGGGCGGGGACTGGTACGTGAGCGAGGAGGCCGCACGCGACGCCATCGCACGCGGCGGCTCGTTCAATGCGGTGCACCTGGCTAGCGGCGTGAAAGTCGACTTCTTCGTGGTCGGGACCGACCCTTTCGACGTGCATCGCGTGGCGAGCGGGCGGCCCGTGCGTCTGGGCGCCGAGCCGGCCGCCGTGGTCCGCGTGGATACCGCGGAGCACATCGTGGTCCGGAAGCTCGAATGGTTCCGGCGCGGCGGCGAGACTTCCGAGCGGCAGTGGCGCGATGTCGTGGGAGTGCTGCGCGCGCAAGGCGCCCGTCTCGACCCGAGCGAGCTCGGAACGTGGGCCGAGCGGCTGGGGGTGGCCGACCTGCTGACGCGCGCCCTCGACGAGGAGAAGTGAGCGCGAGCGCGGGCGCTGTCACAGCCCGGCGAGATGGAAGCCAGCCTGGAGGAAGCAAACGTGCGCGCCTGCACCTGCTTGAGCGGCTTGCTGACTATAACTGATTATTATAAATTATAACAGTCAATAAGCAACTATAACTATGAGACCGGCCACCGTGCGTCAGAGCGCCCTCCGCGCGCCCCTCAATGCCTTTCTCGGCACCGAAGCCAACGTGCGCCTCCTGCGCATCCTCACGCAAACCGCTGAGCCGGTCACCGCAACTCAACTCGCCCGCGAGGCGGGGCTGAGTGCTCCTGGCGCTTACCAGGCATTGGAAGCGCTTCGCTCGGCAGGGATCGTCGAAAGAATCGGTCGTGGCTCGCGAGGCCAGCTTCGCCTTCGCAACGAACATCCCCTGGCGCCTGCCCTGGCGTCGTTGTTCGAAGCGGAGCGCCTGCGTGTGGACCGGCTCCTCGCCGACCTTCGGGCGGCTGTCAAGCGTCTATCTCCTCCTCCCCGGTCGGTGTGGCTGTTCGGCCCTGTAGCCGATGGGGCAGACGCGTTTGGCGACCCCGTTGATTTGGCGGTGATCACAGGAACCAAAGACATTGCAACCGTGACGGAGAAGCTCGCTTCCGAAGCCGCGGAGCTGGGAGCGAGACACGACGTCAGGGTGGAAGTGCGCGGGCTGACCGAGCCCGACCTCGAGAACCTGCCGGTCTCCGAGCGGGCGACCCTCGGCAGATCTCTGGTCGTCGCAGGGCTGGCGCCCGAGGTGTATTTCACTCGCGTCGGGGACCATAAACCAAGGGCGGGAGCCGGCAAGCGCAGTCACGCAGACCATGACCGGCACCTGCTACGCTTCGCTGCTCTGGTCGCTGACAGAATGAAGATTGATCCGACAATAATCGACCGCGCGTTGCAGCACGTCCGGCGGCGGCTCCCAGCCGCGTCAGCAGGGGAGCGCAAGGAACTCCTCGAATGGGAGAGGGTCCTGCGCACGATGTCGCCGCGGCGGCTCCGGGACTTCCTCGTGGACCGGGGCCCCCGCGCCACTCGCCTGCGTCAGACCCTTCCGTTCGTTGACGTTGTTGCGCGACAGGAGCGAGAGCGGATCTTGAGCGATCCCGGCGAATGACCCGAGACGAACTGGAGCACGCCATCCGGGCGGCGTGCGACGTTGCTCATGAGACTGAGGTCTATGTATTCGGTTCGCAGGCCGTGCTCGGGCAGTTCCCGGACGCT
>QHVD01000116.1 GCA_003222235.1 Gemmatimonadota bacterium
GACACGGGTAGCGGCGTAAGACACACAACCGCGGTCTTGCTTTTCCCCCGGTGCCTGCCTATTGAGTGGGCGGGCGTCAACCGAGGAGTGGCCCCGTGAAGGCCCTCGCAGTACGAAGCGCCGTGATCCTGGTCGGCCTCACCCTTCTCGCCCCGCCGGCCCGCGCCCAGCGGCGTGTGCGCCGGGGGCGGGCCGTGCGGGTCGAGCGCCCGTCGGCCGGCCCCAGGATCGGATACGACTTCGAGCTGAGCCACGTCTTCGTCGGCGGGCAGGCCAACCTCCCGGTCGGACGGCGCTGGCAGCT